>RFRA01000189.1 GCA_009924725.1 Actinomycetota bacterium | reverse complement strand
GCACGGACCGAGAGATAGCCACGAAGTTGATCAGGTTATCTGGCTTTCGGTTGCTGATGCTAAGAAAAAAGTCAGCGTAGATGATGACCGAGAGATAATTAAATTTTTTGAAAGTTTTGGCATAAATACCACTCCGATCATTTTGCTAAGGCATGCAAAAGCCTTAAGGCGCGAAGAATGGGAAGGCGATGATGGTGATCGCCCGCTAGACAATAAAGGTCAGCGTCAGGCAAAGCGGATGCACTCAATTTACCAAAACTACGGGATTACTGAAATTCATACTTCAGATGCGCAACGTTGCATCGAAACTATTGAGCCAATGTCTAAATCTCTAAAGTTGATTCCAATATTTTCAAGTGATTTATCTGAGTACCGATACGAAAAAGATAAAGAAGCACCGCTTGACTATGTATGGAGCTTGCTAAAGCCTGACCTAAATGTAGTTGTTTGCAGCCATAATCCAATTCTGCCTAAGCTAGTCAAGAAGTTAATTGGAAAGAAGAATTTTAAGAAGATCGAAGTAGATCTATTGCCTGGTGAAGCATTTATTCTGCATCACCGGGACGGTGAAGTTGTTGCAGTTGACTGGATTGAAGCGCCAGCGGTTTAGCTATTTATCGTTCCATCCAGTCTAACCAGCGTAAAACAATGCCTTCGCGTAGCGCCCAAGGGCAAATTTGAATCTGAGTGATGTGCAATCTTTCCATTACGGTTCGCGCAACGATTGCACCTGCCGTAATTTGCTTCGCACGACTAGCTGACACACCTGGAAGTTCTGCGCGAGACTTATTGGTCATCTCGCTTAATTTAGGAATCATCATCATTAAAGCGCTTAGCTCTAAAACATTTGGGTCACCTTTAAACCAATGAGCGCCTAACCGGGCAAGTGTGCGAAAAGTTTTACTAGTTGCGACGAATTGATCAGCAGCATGTTCAAATATTTCTTCGGGTAGTTCTGAAACTACTAATTCACGCACCCTAGATTCTAAATTTTTAATTTCCTTGCTGGTGTAAGGATCATTTTCTAAAAATTCTCGAGTTAGTCGAGCAGCGCCGAGTGGTAACGAGATCGTTGCTTCAGGATTCTCGTCATCACCTAAACCAATTTCTAGCGAGCCACCACCAATATCAACAACTAGCAATCGCCCACTTGACCAGCCGTACCATCGACGAGCAGCCAAGAAAGTCATATTTGCTTCTTCATCACCTGAGAGAATATTTATCTCGATACCAAACTCATCATTTAAGCTGGCCAAGATTTGCGCACCATTACGAGCATCTCGAATAGCCGATGTTGCAAAGGCCAAGATTTCGTCAGTCTGAAACTCCCGCGCGTGATCTACTGCATCTGAGATTGCCTGGCGAAGCAGTGCAATGCCATCTTCAGTGATTTCATTTAATTTATTTAGATAGTCTGTTAACCGAAGTTCGACCTTCTGATTTGTGGTTGGGCTGGGCCGCGCACCCGGGTGGGCATCGACGACCTGCAGGTGAATAGTGTTAGATCCCAGATCTAGAACACCAAGTCGCATGGGCGCAATCTACAGGTTCTAACGGCCGCGAACTCTCTTGATTTCTTAATTTTCTAATCTCCTGCCATAATTGCCGACAGCCTTGCGGCGATGTAAGCAAAGGCCTCCCTAGCTCAGTGGTAGAGCAACGCACTTGTAATGCGTAGGTCGTCAGTTCAATCCTGACGGGGGGCTCCAGATTATTTAGTCCTACCGAGTTACCTACTTGTTAGACTTCGAAATGTGAGCACACCAATTGAGCCGGAGTTTCAACCTGGCTTCGATGATCTTTGGAGCGCTAATGCAGATTATTCAAAAAATTTTAAATATAGTCAGTTAACAGGTCAGGCAGCACGTGGATTAGCAATCGTGACTTGTATGGATTCGCGCATTAATCCTTTATCAGTAGTTGGCATGAAGTCTGGTGACGCCAAGATTCTACGAAATGCTGGAGCTCGAGTTACACAGGATGTACTTCGTACTTTAGTGCTTGCCACCTATCTACTAGGCGTTGATCGAATTTTAGTAATGCCACATACCGATTGCCGAATGGCCCAAGAGGATGAAGAAGTTATTCATGCCATGATCGAAGAAAAACATGGCGTAGATACTCGCTCCCTTGAATTCAATACTCTGGTTGATCAGCGCGCTGCGCTCAGCCAGGATCTTGAACT
>RFRA01000188.1 GCA_009924725.1 Actinomycetota bacterium | reverse complement strand
ATGCAAATTCTTTTTGAGAGCGGGTTAGAGCACGCTGAAAATGGTGCTCACCAAGGTGTCGGCATTTGGTCAGGTATGGTTAAAAAACTAAGCGCTCCGATCTTGCCGCACATGGGCTGGAATACTGTTTCTACTACTCCAGGTTCAAGAATTTTTGCCGGTGTCGAAAATGAAAGTTTTTATTTCGTCCATTCATATGCAGCAACCGCGCCGGTCGGGCAATATCAAGCTTGGTCTGAGTACGGCGAACCGTTTTTAGCAGCAGTAGAGGATGGCGCACTAACGGCTACCCAGTTTCATCCAGAAAAATCGGGTGCCGCCGGACTTAAATTGATTTCAAACTGGAGTAATAGCCTATGAAAAAACTAGAACTTCTACCTGCCGTCGATGTTAAAGATGGCCGCGCAGTTCGCTTAGTTCAAGGCGCACTAGATCAAGAGAGTATTTATGGCGCCCCACTTGAAGTTGCGCTGGAATTTCAAGCAGCCGGCGCCGAATGGCTGCACTTAGTTGATCTTGATGCAGCCTTTGGTCGAGGTAGTAATGCCACGCTATTGGCCGAAGTAGTTGCAGCACTGGATATAAAAGTCGAACTTTCGGGCGGCATTCGTGATGATCAATCGCTAAAGCAGGCGTTAGCAACTGGGTGCACTCGAGTTAATTTAGGAACTGCCGCTCTTGAAGACCCAGAGTGGACAGCTAAAGTTATTAAACAATATGGCAACCGCATTGCAGTCGGTCTTGATGTGCGCGGTACAACTCTGGCAGCTCGCGGTTGGACTAAAGAGGGCGGCGAACTATTCGAAACTATTGAGCGACTTGAGCGTGATGGTTGCTCTCGCTACATCGTTACCGATGTGGCAAAAGATGGCACGTTAACTGGGCCGAATCTGGAGTTATTGAAATCTGTTTGTGCCGCAACCAATGCGCCAGTCGTGGCAAGTGGTGGCGTCTCATCTTTGGCCGATATTGCGGCAATTGCACAACTAGTTGAACTTGGTGTCGAAGGTGCAATCGTCGGTAAGGCGCTTTACGCAGGCGCTTTCACTCTGCCCGAAGCTTTAGCCGTTGCAAATAGCGGGTTGAATTAAATGACCCTTGCTAGTCGAGTTATTGCTTGCCTTGATGTTACAGATGGTCGGGTAGTCAAGGGCGTTAACTTTACCGATTTAGTAGATGCTGGTGATCCGGTTGAGATGGCAAAGGTTTATAACCTAGAAGGCGTAGACGAACTTACTTTTCTAGATATTTCAGCGAGCAACATGAATCGCTCAACCACTCTTGATGTAGTAGCGCGAACTGCCGAGCAGGTTTTCATTCCACTTACTGTGGGCGGTGGCATTCGAAGTGTGGCTGATGTTAATAATTTGCTGCGAGCAGGTGCTGACAAAATCTCGATTAATACTGCAGCTATTGCTCGCCCTGAATTAATCGCTGAAATTGTCGATCGATTTGGTTCACAGGTCTTGGTTTTATCCGTTGATGCTCGTCGCGCAAATATGCCATCTGGTTTTGAAGTAACTACTCATGGTGGTCGTGAAAGTGCTGGCCTTGATGCTTTAGCTTGGGTAGAAAAAGCTTGCGCACTTGGCGTTGGCGAAATTTTGCTAAATTCAATGGATGCCGATGGAACTCGTGCCGGGTATGACATTGGCATGATCAAAGCTGTTCGCCAAGTTGCCAATGTGCCCTTGATTGCAAGTGGTGGGGCCGGAGCGTTATCTGATTTCGCTGCAGCCCTCGATGCCGGCGCAGATGCGTTATTGGCCGCGAGTGTTTTTCACTTCGGCGTTCATCGTATTGGTGATGTTAAGCGTTATTTAAGTCAGCAAGGCTATTCGGTTCGCACGAGCGCACTGACGTAGGGCAGAATTGCCTAATGAGCGCGATCGAGTTTCCGGCTGAGTTAAAGACACGGTTCAGCGATCCCAACGCATTGATTCCAGCAATTGCCCAAGATGCCGCTACCGGCGAAGTTTTGATGTTGGCATATATGAATCAAGCTGCACTTACACAAACTTTAACTACTAAAGCAGTGACTTACTGGTCTCGTTCACGCAATGAGCTCTGGGTCAAAGGGGCGACTTCAGGTCACACGCAAAAAGTGGTTTCGGTTTCGCTTGATTGCGATAGCGACGCCATTTTGATCAAAGTAGAACAAACTGGCGCAGCCTGCCATACCGGTGATCGCACT
>RFRA01000187.1 GCA_009924725.1 Actinomycetota bacterium | reverse complement strand
TGATGATGCTTACGGAAAAGTTGTAACTGTCGTAATTGACAACATGGATAAATATGAAAATGTTGGAATCATTGTTCGTAAAGGTGAATGGGCAGCTAAGGATGTAACTGCTGATCGCTTCATTACAAAGTTCGGCGCCGATGGCAAAACTGAAATTTGGTTACGCCAAGCTGACCCAGTTATTTATTATGAGAAGCCAACTGGTGAAGTTGCAGTTCCGGCTGGCAGCAAGCTAGCAAAACTTTATGACTCACCAGAATTTGCGGCCAAATACACCTACACCGGCAACGATCTTGGTAACACATATAGCAAGACTGAAACCAAGATGCGTGTTTGGGCGCCAACAGCAACTGCGGTAAAAGTTGTTACCTATGCAAAGGCTGACACCGCACTTGCCGATGGTGTTGAAACTGCAATGACTGCCGATGTAAATGGCACCTGGGTTGCCAAAATTTCTGGCGACAAAGATGGTTTGATTTATAACTATCGCGTCACTGTCGATGGTGTTACTAACGAAGCAGTTGATCCATATGTTCGTGCCACCACACTAAATGGTGCGCGCGGAGTTGTTGTTGATCTAGCAAAGACCAACCCTGCTAACTGGAAGAAAACTAAGCCAGCATTTAGCGGCAAGACTGTCGATGCTGTTATCTACGAACTACACGTGCGCGATTTCTCAATCGATGCATCAAGTGGAATTCCAGCTGCGCAGAAGGGCAAATACTTAGCCTTTACCAACCTAAACACCACAAATAACGGCCAAAAGACTGGTATTTCAGCGATTAAAGACTTAGGCGTTACTCACGTTGAGTTGCTGCCAATCTTTGACTACGCATCAGTTGATGAAGCTAATCCAACATTTAACTGGGGCTATGACCCAATGAACTACAACGTTCCAGAAGGTTCATATAGCTCTGACCCAACTAAGCCAACTGCGCGCATCACAGAATTAAAGCAAGCGATTCAAGCGATGCACGATCAGAAGCTGCGCGTGAATATGGATGTTGTTTACAACCACGTTTATAACGCAGGTGCATTCAGCCAAGAATCAATCGTGCCGGGCTACTGGTTCCGCACAGATGAATCTGGCAACTTAACTAACGGCAGCGGATGCGGAAACGATGTGGCATCTGAGCGCCCAATGGTTCGCAAATTTATTGTTGACTCAGTTAAGTACTGGGCCAGTGAATATAACCTCGACGGTTTCCGTTTCGACTTGATGGGCTTGATGGATATTCAAACCATTAACGAAATTACTGCAGCTCTGAAAGTAATTGATCCAACTATCATCGTAATTGGTGAAGGCTGGACTATGGGAACGCTGCCAGCTGATCAAATGGCAAACCAGAAAAACATTGATAAGTTAAATAACGTCGCACATTTCAATGATCAAATTCGCGATGGCATCAAAGGTTCAGTATTTAATGCAACCGACACTGGATGGGCAACTGGCAAGATCAGTGCCGCATCTGACATCACCGCCGGCATCGTCGGTAACACTGATTACAGCGCAGCATTTCTGACTAAGTGGACCACCACAGCGCCAGGACAATCGGTTAACTATGTCGAAGCACATGACAACTTAACTTTGGCTGACAAGCTAACTGCCAGCGTTAAGGGAGTTTCACCTGCAGGTGTCGCGCAACTTAGCCAGTTCGCATCATCAGTTGCGTTCTTGTCACAAGGTGTGCCGTTCTTGCAGGCTGGCCAAGAGTTCTTGCGCTCAAAGAATGGCAATGAGAACAGCTATAACGCAGATGACGCCACTAACTCATTGAAGTGGTCAACCAAGGTTAAATACGTGGCCACAACCAAGTATTACCAAGGGTTATTCGCATTGCGCGCTGCTCACCCAGCTTTCCGCATGAGCACAACTGCTCAAGTTAAGGCGAACCTAAAGTTCTTGAAAACCACTAACGATGTAATCGCATATTCACTAAATGGCAAAGCCGTTAAAGATGCAGCGAGCACAATCGTGGTTATTCATAATCCAAACCCAGGTGCCACAGTTGTGTCACTACCAAATGCCAAGAAGTGGGCGATCGTAGTTAAGGGCGGCGTTGCTGGCACCAAGACAATCGAATCAATCACAGCTGGCAAAGTAAGTGTTGCTGGTCAAACCACAATGGTGCTGACTCAGTAATTACTTAGATACTTCTAACGAAGTGGCTCGCATCGATAACGGTGCGGGCCACTTTT
>RFRA01000186.1 GCA_009924725.1 Actinomycetota bacterium | reverse complement strand
CGGTAAATCGAAAAATGGTGCTGTTACACCATATTTATAGCGCTGGATCTAGCGCAATTTTGCCCGTCGTTTGGCGAGCCAGCATTGCCCGATGAGCGTCTCCTGCTTTAGAAAGCGGAAATGTGGCACCAATTACTGGGTGCAGTTTTCCGGCAATTACTAGTTGGAAAAGTTCATTGATCACATCGTTCATCAGCTCTTTCTTGCCGAAACAATGTGAGAGCCAGAAACCAGTGATTGTTTTGCTGCCGCCCATTAAGACAGCAGGGTTAATTGATGAAGGCGGCGTGCGTGAAGCCATTCCGTAAGTAACTAATCGACCGAATGGCGCTAAGACAGCCAAGCTCGCATCGAAAGTTTTTCCGCCCACCATTTCAAGAATCAAATCAACGGGTTTGCCATCGTTGGCAGCCAACATGGCAGCCGCTAAATCTTCGACGTTGGTGTCGACTGTTACATCGGCGCCAAGTTTTTTAGCCAGAGCAGCTTTTTCAGAAGATGAAGTAACTGCGATAACTTTTGCGCCCCAAAGTTTGGCTAATTGAATGGCAATTGTTCCTACGCCACCGGCAGCTGCATGGATCACCACACTCTCGCCAGCTTTGAGGTGTCCAACCGTTTTTAAAATATGCCAAGCAGTGCTGCCTTGCACCAACATGCAAAGTGCTTGTTGGTCAGAAACTCCGGCAGGAACTTCAATCATGGCACGTGGCTGCACTGCCGCTAATTGTGCGTATCCACCAGCACCAACTGGCGCTAATACTCGACGACCATCGGCAGTTGTTCCAACAACTTCAATTCCCGGCACCAACGGCAACTCTTGTTTAGATAAATAACTATTTTCAGTTTGATGAGTATCGGCATAATTAATTCCGATTGCAGTAACTGTAATTAGCTCTTCGCTGCCTTTAACAACTGGATCAGGTAAATCGAGGTATTCCATAACTTCTGGGCCACCGAACTTGATAATCTGAATAGCTTTCATTTAATTACTCCCCCACCACAGCATTGAGTTCAGCAATAATAATTTTATTCATTTGCAACATGGCATCCATGGCTGCCTTTGCTTTAACTGGGTCAGGGTTTGAAAGAACTTCACCCAGCCGCTTTGGCACGATCTGCCAAAACAACCCCCATTTATCCTTTAGCCAACCGCAGCGACTCTCTACGCCGCCATCAGCTGTTAACGCATCCCAATACTTATCTACTTCTGCTTGATCAGCGCACTCTACAAAAAGTGAAATCGCTGGTGTGAATTCATAGTGTGGTCCGCCGTTTAGCGCGAAGAATTCGCGACCAGCAACACTAAAAGTTAGTGAGAAAACATCGCCACTTACTGGGCTGCGATTTACCTCTTTAATCTCAGAGTTTGGAATCAGCGAGGTGTAAAACTCAGCAGCTGACAGTGCATCTTTGTCGAACCAGAGAAATGGCGTAACTGAAGTCATGTGCTGAGCCTAACCCAGCCGCAACCGAACTGCGACTGCCTACCTTTTGCAACTAGACACCATTGCTTTAGCCTGATTACGCTTCAGCAAAGATTCGCCAAGTAACCCCACGAAATGGAGCTAATGTGAAGAAGCAGACCAGTTTATTTTTAGCACTTGTAGTCGCGAGCGCTCTTGCGATTACTGGATGCTCAAAAGCAGAAACATCAGATAGCGCAACTTCAGCATCATGCGCGAAAGCAGATTTAGCAACAGTTACATCTGGCAAGTTAACAATTGCAACTGGTGAGCCTGCTTACTACCCATGGATTCTTGATGACAAACCAGAAACCGGAACCGGTTTTGAAGGTGCAGTCGCATACGCAGTTGCAAAGCAACTTGGTTTTAGTAATGACGAAGTAACCTGGGTTCGCACCACATTCGATGGTGCTGTAACTCCGGGTGAAAAGAACTTTGACTTCAATCTGCAGCAATTCTCAATCACCGCAGATCGTCAAAAAGTTGTTGACTTCTCATCTCCTTACTACACAGCTCCACAAGCAATCGTTTCTTTTGAAGGTAGCAAGATCGCAGGAAAGACTTCGATCGCTGACCTAAAGAGCGCGAAACTGGGCGCTGCAGTTGGCACAACTTCACTTGATGCAATTGAAGAGCAGATCGGAATTAAGCCTCAGGTATTTAATGACAATGCCGCTGGCGTATCTGCCTTAAAGAATGGCCAGATCGATGGTTTGGTAGTTGACCTACCAACTGC
>RFRA01000185.1 GCA_009924725.1 Actinomycetota bacterium | reverse complement strand
GCTTTAGATAGCGCAGTCGGAATTAGTTATGGCTTACAACTTGCCGCTTCGTTGCCATCGCTTGATTACGCCTGCGGGCTAGCAACGGGCCAGTTATTAGACGCGGATATTGCAGAGCTGCCATTAAGAAATGGCGAGCTAGCCGTTCATTCAGTTTCACCAGACGCCGATTTGTTAGCGAAGTATGCTGTGCCTGTTGAACGGTTAACTTGGTGGAAAGAGCGCACAAAGCGTGCTTTTTATGCTGGTACCGAAACTGAAATTAAAGCGAGAGGCTGGTCTTGGTGAATACCTCAACCTCGCTAGCTCGAGTCTTAGTTCGGCAATTAATTGAAGCGGGCATTACTGATGCGGTAATTTCACCAGGATCACGCAACGCTCCTTTATCACTGGCCATGTATGCCGCTGCTGAAAAAGGTTTACTTAAATTACACATTCGTATTGATGAAAGATCAGCTGCCTACTTTGCGTTAGGTCTAGCCAAAGCAAGCGGTCGGCCGGTACCTATTGTTTGCACGAGCGGTACGGCAGTAGCGAATTATCATCCAGCAGTTCTAGAGGCACATCACAGCAATGTGCCTTTACTCGTTCTCACTGCGGATCGTCCAGCAATTTTGCGACGCACTGGTGCTAATCAAACAACTGAGCAAGCCCGCATTTTTGGTGGGGCAGTTCGCTACTTCGCTGATGTTTCTGGGGGAGTATTCCCACTTGAACTACCACTTGATTCGCTTCATCGTGGCCCAGTGCATTTAAATTTACAATTTGAAGAACCACTGCTTCCTGATGAAGACAACACTTGGTTACATGAAATCAAGGTTGCTCCTAAAGCTAAACCAGTGGGTAAATCAGCTGGAACTTTGAAAGTGAATACAGCTAGAGGCGCTTTAGTTATCGGGCATGATCGTGGGGGATTGACAGTTGCTGAAGTTTCCCAAATCGCCACCGATTTAGCGTGGCCAGTGATTGCTGAAGATCCACTTTCATTTCCGGAAGCGATCTCGCATGCCGCTCTTTTCCTAACATCACCTGCAATTCGTAAGAATTTAGCCCCAGAATCGGTAGTCGTAATTGGGCGAACTACGCTTTCACGCCCAATTAATGCCTTGATCGCTTCGGCTAGAACTCAAATTGTGATTGATCCACGCATGGCAACTGTTGATACCTATCGCGTTGCAGATCAACGATTTATCGCAGCCCCCAAAGTTGTTTCAAAGCCAGCAGATGAGCAGTGGCATGAACAATGGCAGAAGTTAAGTCAACGTACTTCGAAGTTAGTTGCAGATATCTCTAATTGGTCAGAAAGCTCTCTGGCTCGTGAATTAGCAAAGCAATTATCCGGCGCCATCTTTATCGCATCGTCACGCCCGATTCGTGATCTAGAGAGTTTTGCTTCAGCTCGCACCGGTGTTGAAACTTTTGCCAATCGCGGGCTAGCTGGCATCGATGGAAACATCTCAACGGCGCTCGGAATCGCAACTGCCCGACAAAGCGCCACCGCAATTATTGGTGACTTAGCTTTCTTGCATGACTTAACCGGGTTAGTTGGAAATACTTCGGCAAACTTGCGCATCATTGCAGTTAATAATGATGGTGGTGGAATTTTCTCAACTTTGCCACAAGCAGGTGTAGCCGGATTCGAAACGGTGTTTGGAACTCCACATGGTTTAGATTTAGAAAAAATAGCAGCGGGGCTTGGCATAAGCGCGAAAACTATTTCCTCTTTCGCTGAGTTGCAGAGCGAACTGGCTAAACCAATTTCTGGAGTATCAGTTTTAGTTTGTCAGATGCCTAACCGCGAATCAAATGCGGCACAGCTAAAAGCACTTGTTGCTAATCTAGAATCAATTTAAGGCGCTGCGCATCGGCGCAAATTTTGCTTCACTTTCAGCCAACTCTTTAGCTGGCAATGAACCATTAACAATTCCACAGCCCGCAAAAATTCGAATTTCTTTTTCAGAAATCTGACCACAACGCAGCGCGATTCCCAATTCACCATCACCGGCAGCATCAATCCAGCCCACTGGCCCTGCGTATCGACCCCTATTTATACCTTCATTAGCATTAATCAGCTCAAGCGCTTTTTGGGTTGGTGTGCCACAAACAGCTGCTGATGGATGTAACTTTTCTAGCAACGAGAAGCTATCAACCTGCTTAGTTGTTTCAACTAAAGCCCCGGTTACATCGGTAGCTAAGTGCATGACATT
>RFRA01000184.1 GCA_009924725.1 Actinomycetota bacterium | reverse complement strand
CCACCATCGGCCAAACATGAGGGATCATCACTAACCGCGACTAGGTCGCGGGCTAGCAGTCCACCCATCCAAAATTGGGGTAGATCGGCCAAGGCTTCTGTACTCACGCGCTAACCGTATGACCCCTTTGGCAGTTACGCCTGAATTAGGATAGATTTCGCTCTCTGCTGGTGCGAGATTCTCGAAACTTAGCGGTCTAGAAAAATGCGGACGTAGCGCAGCTGGTAGCGCGGAACCTTGCCAAGGTTCAGGTCGCGGGTTCGAACCCCGTCGTCCGCTCGGATATACGGCCACCTGCCTTTCACAGGGGGCCGTATTTTCATGGTGGAATGGCCGAGAGGCGAGGCAAGGGACTGCAAATCCCTCTACACGGGTTCAAATCCCGTTTCCACCTCCAAAGAACTAATTCTATTTTCGCTACTCCCGCACATCTTTATTTGTTTTCAAATACGCTTTAATCATGAGCAATGATTCAGTTCGACCTTGGGGTCACTACGAAGTTTTACAAGAGTCCTCATTGCATAAGGTTAAATGCATCTGGGTCAAACCAGGTTCGCGTCTGTCATATCAAAAACACCAGAAGCGCAGCGAACATTGGTTCATAGTTTCCGGCGTCGCCGATGTAACACTAGAAGGTGTTGAGTTCACGAAGCAATCCGGCGAAACAGTTGACGTGGCTCTTGGACAATTACACAGAATTGGAAACTCTGGAACGGAAGAATTGATATTCATTGAAGTTCAAACTGGGACCTACTTTGGCGAAGATGACATCGAACGGGTCTCTGATGATTACTCACGCTAAAAACTAACTAGGCATCTAAAAAACTCTGTTGTATAGTTCGCAGCACCTACAGGACGATTGGCGCAGCGGTAGCGCACTTCCTTGACATGGAAGGGGTCACTGGTTCGATCCCAGTATCGTCCACCACAGCAATTGGAAATCCTTTACAAAAACTTAGACCGCTTGGGTTAATCCTCTACGTCTTAGAAGTGGTTCGATTTGCGCATCACGGCCACGGAAATCTCGGAACATCTGCATTGAATCAACCGAACCACCACGACTCATAAGAGTTTTTCGGAAGTGATCTCCATTTATCCGGGTTAGCCCACCGTTCTCCTTGAACCATTCCACAGTCTCTGCATCCAGAACCTCACTCCAGATATATCCGTAGTAACCGGCTGAATAACCACCTGCAAAGATATGGGAAAAATAGGTTGATCGATATCTCGTAGGCACCGGAGCGTATTGCAAGCCATATTCACGAATAGCTTGCTCCTCAAATTCTTCAACGCTAGAGACCTTCGAAGTATCTTCTAGTGAGTGCCAAGCTAGATCAAGAATTGCGGCAGCCAAATAACTCGTCGTTGCGTGACCTTCATTAAAGGTCGAAGATTCGTGGAGCTTCTCTACCCACTCTTGCGGCAGTCGCTCGCCAGTTTGGTAATGGATAGCGTAGTTATCTAGCACTTCGGGCCAGAGAATCCACATTTCATTGACCTGTGATGGGAACTCAACGAAATCTCGTTGCACTGCTGTTCCTGAAACACGCGGATAAGTCACGTTTGAAAGTAGACCGTGAATCGCATGACCAAATTCATGGAAAAGCGTTGTGGTTTCATCATAGGAAAGTAGCGTGACTTCACCTTTTGGTGGCTTAGAAACATTCATATTATTAACTACAACTGGTTTCTGATCCAGAAGTTTGCTCTGCTTGACGAAGGAGTTCATCCAGGCGCCTCCGCGCTTGGAATCTCGAGTATAAAAATCGCCAATATAGAGACCTACGGCAGTTCCATCCTCATTGAATACCTCAAATACTCTAGCTTCAGGATGGTAGGCAACTAAGTCAGAACGTTCTTTAAAAGTTAAACCGTAGAGTTTTTCCGCAGCAAAGAACACTCCATTTTTAAGTACGCTCTCTAGCTCAAAGTAAGGTTTCATCGCAGACGTATCTAGCGAGTATTTTTCGGCTCTGACTTTTTCAGTGTAGAAACCCCAATCCCAACTGGCTAATTCATGAGCTGCTTCAAGGGAAATGATTCTTTGAATGTCTTGCCCTTCGCGCTGAGCATTTTTTACAGCTGCCGGTGCTAACTTTCGTAACATCGAATGAACGTTGGCTGGATTTGCAGCTGTTTGTTCTTGAAGGACAAACTCTGCATGCGTTTTAAGTCCAAATAATTTGGCTCTTTCTGCTCTTAACTTGAC
>RFRA01000183.1 GCA_009924725.1 Actinomycetota bacterium | reverse complement strand
CGGGAATTCTGCAGATGATCGGCAAAATTAAAGCTGCAGGACTGAAAATTTATTTGGATCCAGCAACCGTTGGTGGCATGTCCGGTGTACCTATTGCCGAAATTCGTGCCTGGATAAATCAAGTTCATTGCTTATTACTAAACGAAGATGAAGCAAAATATTTATCTTCCACAACTGATCTTTATTTAGCGATCGCTGATTTATTAAAGGTCTGCCCCACCATTGTGGTCAAACGCGGATCAAATGGCGTCGTTGCCGCTAATCGTGGTGCTGAGACAATTTCCTTGCCCGCAATTGCTGCTCAAGTAATTGATACCACTGGCGCTGGCGATAGTTTTGCGGCTGGATTTATTGCTGCAGACCAAGCCGGACTTGATTTCACGCAATCACTAGGTGCTGCTCTGACCATTGCTGCCAAGTGTGTTGCAATCGTGGGGGCGCGCCCAGCCCTAGATGCGCAGGTTTAGCCCAACTTATTGGCAGAATCACCGCCATGGCTACGGCAAAGACACCTTCTAATAGCGCCGCAAAATCGAAAAAACCAGTTGGTCCTAAAGCTGGCGAGTATCCCGGCAAGATTGTTGACGTTGATGTTTCATCTGAAATGTCAGATTCATTTCTCGAGTACGCATATTCGGTAATTTACTCACGCGCACTTCCTGATGCGCGCGATGGTTTAAAACCAGTTCATCGTCGTATCTTGCATCAGATGTCTGAAATGGGTCTGCGCCCAGAACGCGGTCACGTAAAGAGTGCACGTGTAGTTGGCGAAGTAATGGGTAAATTGCACCCACATGGCGATGGCGCAATCTATGACGCGCTAGTTCGTATGGCGCAAAGTTTCTCAATGCGTTTGCCGCTAATTGATGGCCATGGAAATTTTGGTTCGCTAGATTCTGGCCCAGCTGCAATGCGTTATACCGAATCACGTTTAGGCGCAGCCGCCATGGCCATGGTTGCTGAGACCGACGAAGACACCGTTGATTTTGGCGCGAACTACGATGGTCAATTACAAGAGCCACTCGTTCTACCTGCGGCATATCCAAACCTGCTGGTAAACGGTGGTTCCGGAATCGCAGTAGGTATGGCGACCAATATGGCGCCACATAACTTAGGCGAAGTAATTGCGGCAACTAAATATTTAATTGAAAACCCAAAAGCAACCCTTAAGCAGTTAATGAAGTTTGTGCCAGGACCTGATTTTCCTACCGGTGGCGAGATTGTCGGCATCGAAGGTATTCAAGATGCTTACGAAACTGGCAAAGGTTCAGTAAAGGTGCGCGCTAGCGTTGAAATTAGCAAAGTAACCACCCGCAAGATGGGTATCACCATTAAAGAACTACCTTTTAACATCGGCCCGGAAAAAGTTGTTGAGCGCATTGCCGACCTAGCTAAAGCTAAGAAGATTCAAGGTATCTCAGACATCATCGATTTGACTGATGGTCAGACTGGCACCAACGTGGTTATTGAAATCAAAAATGGTTTTGAACCTGAGAAAGTACTTGAGCAACTATTTAAGTTAACGCCAATGGAAGATGCATTCGCGATTAACGCGGTAGCACTTGTTAATGGTCGCCCACAAACTCTGGGACTTAAGAAGTTGCTGGAAGTATTTATCGAGCACCGCATCGAAGTTGTGCGTCGTCGCTCAGAATTCCGCAAAGCCAAGGCAACCTCACGATTAACTCTGGTCGATGGCTTGCTCAAAGCAATTATCGATATCGATAAGGTAATTAAGATCATTCGCGGCAGTGATGATGCAGCTGCTGCAAAAGAGAAGTTAATTAAAGACTTCAAGCTAAATGATGAGCAAGCTACTTATATCCTTGATATGCCACTTCGTCGTCTAACCAAGATGAGCAAAATTGAATTAGAAACTGAAAGCAAGGAACTCAAGAAGACAATTGCTGAATTAACAGCGCTTTTAAAGTCAGAAGAAACCATTAAAGCTCAGGTTTCACTCGAGTTAACCGAGGTCGGCAAAGCATTTGCTACCCCTCGTAAATCTCGTATTTCAGCCGCCTAATCTTCAGTTAGACTGCGACGTGATTTCAACTCAAGCCCTTGAACTACGCGCGGGCGCACGCCTGCTAGTTAAGGGCGTAACGGTACGCATTAACAATGGCGATCGCATCGGTTTTGTTGGTCGTAATGGTGCTGGAAAATCAACTCTGGCCAAAGTATTAGCTGGTGAAAACATGCCAGCCGGAGGTGCGGTAAA
>RFRA01000182.1 GCA_009924725.1 Actinomycetota bacterium | reverse complement strand
CTACAAAAATAAATTCCGCAGTGTCGCCCTTGGGCTTTCTGGCGGCATTGATTCAGCGCTAGTTGCCGCCATCGCAGTCGATGCTATTGGTGCCAAGTGTGTAAACGGCGTGGCTTTTCCGAGTAAGTATTCATCAGAACATTCGATTGCAGATGCGCAAAGTTTTGCTCATAACACCGGCATTCATTTCCGCATTGTGTCAATCGAACCGATGGTGGCTGCGTACTTAAAATCAATGACTTTAAAAGGTCTAGCCGAAGAGAATCTGCAAGCCCGGGTTCGCGGTACGGCCTTGATGGGCATTTCAAATCAAGAGGGCCATTTAATTTTGGCAACTGGTAATAAATCTGAACTAGCAGTTGGCTACTCAACTTTGTACGGCGATGCCGTAGGCGGCTATGCCCCAATCAAAGATATTTACAAGACTGATGTTTGGGCACTAGCAAAGTGGCGTAATGCCAAAGCAATTGCCGATGGCGAAGTTCCACCGATTCCGGAAAATTCAATTACCAAGGAACCTAGCGCCGAACTACGCCCTGATCAAAAAGATTCTGATTCGTTGCCAGATTATGAATTACTTGATCAAATTTTATGGCGTTATGTCGATGAAGATCAGGGGATTGCGGCAATCATTGCAGCCGGCTTTGACGCCGCAACCGTGGCTCGGGTAATTGGTATGGTCGATACGGCTGAATACAAGCGCCGCCAATATCCGCCTGGTGCGAAAGTTTCTGCTCGCGCCTTTGGTAAAGATCGCCGCCTACCTATTACTTCACGCTGGCGTGAGGGCTTATAGGCAAGTTTTGTAACACAGCCGTAACGCAGGCTTGGCAAGATGTATCCCATGAGCGCCTCCCCGGAACGCAGCAAGCAAGAAGAGTTCGTTCTTCGCACAATTGAAGAACGCAATATTCGATTCATCCGGTTGTGGTTTACCGATGTTTTAGGTTTTCTAAAGTCAGTAGCAATTGCACCTGCTGAATTAGAAAATGCTTTCGATGAAGGTATTGGTTTTGATGGTTCTGCCATTGAAGGCTTTGCGCGAGTAACTGAATCAGACATGTTGGCTCGACCAGATTCCGCCACGTTTTCAATCTTGCCTTGGCGCACTGAAGCTCCGGGCGCAGCGCGTATGTATTGCGATATCGCAATGCCCGACGGTTCCGCTTCGATGACTGATCCGCGCAATGTTTTGCGTCGCACTTTGAATAAGGCCGCCGACATGGGTTACACCTGTTACACCCACCCCGAAATTGAATTCTTCTTATTTAAGAATCAACCAGTTGCTGGGCAAGCACCAGTGCCAGTTGATGCTGGTGGCTATTTCGATCACACGCCATCAATTGTTGGTCACGACTTCCGCCGCCAAGCAATCACGATGTTAGAGGCAATGGGTATCAGCGTTGAGTTCTCGCATCACGAAGGTGCACCTGGCCAACAAGAAATTGATCTGCGTTATGCCGATGCTTTGAGCACTGCCGATAACATCATGACTTTCCGTCATGTGATTAAGGAAGTTGCGCTAGAGCAAGGCTTCCACGCTAGTTTCATGCCAAAGCCATTTACCGAACATCCTGGTAGTGGCATGCATACTCACGTTTCCCTCTTTAAGGGCGAAGAGAATGCTTTCTTTGATGAATCAGCTGAATTAAATCTTTCTAAAGTCGGACGTTCCTTTATCGCTGGCTTGTTAAAGCATGCTCCGGAAATAACTTTGATTACTAACCAATGGGTCAACTCATATAAGCGTTTACATGGCGGTGGCGAAGCACCAGCTCTTGCTAACTGGGGGCCAAGTGCTCGTGGTTCGCTCGTTCGAGTGCCGATGTATAAACCAAAGAAAGAGAACTCAACTCGTATTGAATTCCGCTCACCTGATTCTGCCTGTAATCCATATTTGGCATATGCCGTAATGCTCGCAGCTGGGTTAAAAGGCGTTGAAGAAGGTTATGTATTAGCGCCCGCAGATTCTGCTGACGTGCATCCGCTACCAAGTAATTTAAATGAAGCGATTATTGAGATGGAGAAATCAGAGCTAGTTCGCGAAACTCTAGGTGCTGATGTATTTGAATTCGTACTTCGAAATAAGCGCGCTGAATGGCAGGAATATCGCCGCCAAGTAACTGCTTTCGAACTCGATCGCTACTTGCCGGTTCTTTAAGCCGCGAGAAACTTGCTGGGTTACCCGCGAAAGGGTTACCCTTTAGCCATGTCAAAGTCAGCCTTTCAACAGGCGCTCCTACTTAGCCG
>RFRA01000181.1 GCA_009924725.1 Actinomycetota bacterium | reverse complement strand
TAGATTCCTGACCCATCATCGGCATAAACAACAGGCGTTGAATCTGCCTTCTTGCTAACGGTTGAGCGCGAAAGGTAATTAACGGTTCCTGAAGCATCAAGATAGAAAGCACCAAATTCTGACTTTTCAACCACTTGAATAGCACCAAGAACATCTCGATTGGCTTCACCTGTATCGTTTTGAAGCGTGGAATCGCCTGTATCAATTGATCTTTGAGATGCAGGCCAATCAACTAAATCAAGAAAATTAGTTATGCGAGAACCTGACAATTGACCCGCTGAAGCACCCGGCAAAGTTGTAACGCTGACACCATTGAAGAATCGAAAACCATCAACGCATTTTAAGGTGACAGTTGAGGTTTCACTCACGCCAACTTGAAAATTTGTGTCATAACTTTGAATATAACCCGCAAAAAGTGGATACTGAACACTTCCATATTCGCCCCAAATGCGGATTTTACGCAATGGAACTAACTTGCCATAGTAGGGAGATGCCGGGTTGCTTGGATTATATGCGCCCGTTGTATCTTCAAGAATTACTGTTGCCGTTCCTGCTTCAAACTTGTCCAAGATACGATTTCGACCACGCCGAATTCCAACTCGCAAAATGGTATCTGAAATGTCAGCGTTATCATCGGCATCAGCTAATTGACCTGTTCCAAGTCTGCCTTTAGTTGCATCACCCAAAGTAAAAGCGGTTGAAACAAATGCAGGGCCATTGGTGAAGTCAATGCTTGCTTTAAGTTGTGGTAATCCTGCCATTATAGTGAAATCGCAGACAATGTTATTGATTTACCTGATTGTTGAAAACCAAGAAGTTGATCACGAATAGCTGCTACCAAATCTCCTTCGCTGATAACACTACCGCCAACATTAACGGTGATGTTTGAACCGCCACCGCCACCAATTGAACCTAATTGTGAAAGTGGAATTACCGCTTCAGGGCCACTTTCGCCAATTAGTGACATTGTTGGTGAGGTGAAAATGCCACCGTTGGCTGCTTTGAAAACATCAGGATATTGATCTTTTATGTATTGAGGAACCGAATAACCAAATCCGCCGGCATTGCCTGAAGATGGTGTTGGAATTAGTGATGGTGCTTGACCAGCGCCTGCAACTGCCGCCGCATAAGAGGCGGCTGCTGCTGCTGCCGAATACCACCCAACGGCGGCGGCATCTGAACCTGCTGTGATGCTTGGGTCATAAGTAAAGGTGCCTTCGGCAATTGCCTTGTAAGCAATAACGCTTCCATAGGCTGCTGTCCAACTATCTTTAGTTGTGATTGGCGCTTCTAATAGGCTTACATCATAGCCAAACTTTTTAAGAATTTCTTTAGCATAATTTTCAGCTTCGGTCTTAGTCATTCCCCATTTGTTAGCAAGGGCGGTGATTTCAGATAAATCAATTTTGCCATCATCGGCTGCGGCAAAGACTTCGCTGTATTGAGTAACTTGCTTGCTAGTCAATCCCCATTTTTCTTGGAGTTTGCCAATTTCAGCATCCGACAAAGTGCCATCATTTAAGGCTTGGAAGAAGGATAAATAAGTTGCTGCCTGTTGATAGGTAACGCCCCAAGATTCAGCTAACTTCGCTACATCTGCGGCGCTGATGTCATTATCTCGAATTGAGATAATTGTTTGAACATAAAGTTGCGCGGCGTTTGTAGTGATGCCCCACTTAGCAGCAAGCAATTCAAACTCAGCAGGCGTGATTTTAGCATCAGCCAATGCCATCAAAATATCGTTGTAACGCTTGGCAGATTCGGCGGCAGCGTTGTTTGAGTCAATTTCAAACTTTCGGGCAGCAACGAATTTTGCAAATCGTTCTTGTTCAGCAATCGCGCCTTGCTTGACTAGATTGAGGCGAGCCGCTTCAAGTTGAATTGGGTCATTCTCAGAAGTTGGCTTTGCGCCCATCTTAGTAAGAGCAGCAATTGCCTTAAGACTTTCTGCCTTTTTCTTAGCAGCTGCGGCTGCTTCAGCAGCGGATGCCTTTGATGCGTTAGCGGCAGCAACCTCAGCAGCGGTTAGTTTTACAACAACCTTTTCAGTTGATGTATAAACTCGATTTGCTGACATTGAATAATTGCCAATTGCGCCAGTTTGAGCATTGATGGCACTTGTTGCACCTTGAACTGATTTTTGAACTTTGCCCATTTCTTTATAGAAATAGACTGCTGCGGCTGCGCCCAAAGTAAGGCTTACACCTGCTGTGGCAAATCCTGTCGCAATTGCTGCCGTGCTTGCTGCGGCAGTTTGAGCAGTTAGTGCGGTTGTAACTAAACCAATAGCTGAAACTAATGCTCCAATGC
>RFRA01000019.1 GCA_009924725.1 Actinomycetota bacterium | reverse complement strand
AAGAACATGTATGGGAAGCCGAGCCATAGGTTTACAAGGAGCACTGCCGCTCGTGCGGCACCTTGTTGTTCGAACCATTGGATTTTGTTATCACCCATAAAACCTAGAATTGTGTTGTTAATGAATCCATTCTGGGTGTTTAACATACCTCTCCACACGTAGGCCGATAAGAAGGCAGGGAAGGCATACGGCAAAATAAATATTGATCGATATATCTTCAAGCCCCTGATTCGCTGGTCATTGAAAACCAGAGCAAGAGCTAGGCCAAGAATAAATGTAGATAGCACTGAACCAAATGCGAACAATATTGTCCAGATAATGATTCCGGTTAACGGACCACGTAGTTCTTTATCTCCAAAAATTTTCGCATAGTTCTTCCAGCCAACTCGCACTTGCCAGCCAACTTCGCTCAGAAGTTCGCCATCCTCAGCATTTTTGAAGAAACCGACTTTTTCATCTGCAATGAATTTCTTGTTATCACTTAGTCGAGTCATTACTCGATTCTTTTCATCATAAACATATGAGAATCGATTCTGCTGAGCAAAGAATGCATCTGCAGTGGCAATAAACCCATCAGTATCAAGATTTGGCCCTAATGGAATTTTCATCGTGGTTACGCCAGGCTCAACATTTACGATCTGGTCATCAGTTAAGAATGTGACGCCTGAGAGTGAAGTCGGATAGCCCGAACCATCAACTACTAAACCATCGGCTGCAGTAACTTCGCGCCATGGATGCTTGGTGTAATTTTCACCACCAAGAAAAACTTTACCGTTACTTGCGTCAAGTCCTAAGAATAAAATACTGCCATCTTCAGCTTTTACTACTTTAATTTCATATTCAGCTGCACCTTCAATTGGTTCAACCGCTGCTTGCTGGATCGCATCTAAGGTTTCGGTGTAACTACCATTATGGAAAGAGCCATAGTTTGTAAACGAGATATAGCCGCTAAAAACAACTACATAAACTTGGAAAGCTAGAAGCAGTAGAACTCCGGGAGCCAAATACTTTGCTGGCAACCCGCCACGACGAAGATATATCCAGTTGACCAGTAGTGCAACAATGCCAAAGAAAACCGCAAAACCATACTTTTGTTTTCCGATTAGAATCATTAAAACAAAACCAACGCCAGCATCAACTAAGCCCAGGATGAATATCTTGGCTAAGGTGCCTCGTAAACTTGGAGTACCGCCAGAGTAAAGCTCGAAATTCTTATTTCGTTTTCTCATGGGCGTTTTGCTCCTTCGAATCCATTAAGTGATTTTAACTATTATTTATCTTAAAACTTTTTAGTTAGAAAAGTTAGGGGTTCGAAACCATTTCTGGCTTCGAACCCCTAACTCAGTACTTAGATCGAAACGATGCTAATTAAGCAGCGTCGATTGTTGACTGTAGAGCCTTCATTGCAGTTGCAAGGAAGTCACCTGGGTCACCCTTAGCTGTGCCTTCGACAAGTGCCTTTTCAGCAGCACCGATCTTTGCCCAGACAGTGTCTTGGAATACATATGAAGCCATTGGCCATGCATTCTGACCAGCAGCACCAAATGCAGCAAGACGCTTATCTGTTAGCTGTGCAAGTGCATCAGAGTTCGCAGGAATGCGCTCGGCACCCTTGATGTTTGCGAACTGTCCCTGGAAGTCTGCTGAACCGATGTAGCGTAGAACCTTTCCTACGTTAACAGCGTTCTTTGCTCCAGCAACCTTTACTGACTGCCAGTATCCGTATTGACCTGAGAACTGGTGAGGTGTCTTTCCACCAGCTGATGGGAAGCTAGCAACGCCAACTTCGTCTGCTGTCATAGCTGCTCCAACGCAATCCTTCTTTGATCCATCAGGCATGATCAACTTGGTTGATGTCTTCTCAGCTAAACCACCAAGAATCCATGGACCAGTAATTGCATATCCACCATTTTGAATGTTGCAACGCATTTGATCCCAGCCACCATCGATGAACTTAGGACCATTCTTAACTAGCCATGCTGCGTATGCATCTGCACCTGCACCGGTGTAACCAATCTTCTTTGTCCAACCGCTGTTATCGCGGGTGTACTGTGAAATTCCGAATGAAGTTGCAATTGGTGATAGGTGGTAAGGATCGTTAGCGGTTCCGCCACGTGCCCAAGGAAGAGTTACACCACGATCTGAAGCAAGTAGTTGCTCCCATGTCATGCCCTTAGGGTCCTTTGCCTTGCTCTTGTTGTAAACAAGTGCGATGTTCTCTGTATAAATTGGCATTCCGTAAAGCTTGCCACCAACAGTGAAACCAGAACGCATATCTTTGGAGAACTTGTTTGCAAGTGAACCAACCACGATTGGTGCAACTACACCAGCGCCAACAAGTTGACCAGTCCAGTCGTGTGCGCCAACCATTAGGTCTGGGCCTTTTCCTTCTGGGACAGCCTTGATGAATTCGTTGCGGATATCTTTCTTATATACAACGTTGATATTGATGCCTTGAGTCTTAGCCCATGCTGCAATAATTGGTGTCTGTGCGTCCTTAGCTGCAGTTTCAGCGCCATTCCAGATTGTTACTGTGTTGGCGGCATTTGCTGCTGCAAATGAAGGAGCAACAATTGCACCTGAAGCTGCTACGGCAAGAACCAGAGCAGTTGCAAGGCTACGCTTACGTAGAATCATTGTTTGCCTTTCTAACTTTTTTAGAGGGATGATCAACCCGTTAGGGATTGGCCAGAGTTTATTAGCCGTTCTCACGGCGTTCTAGCCAAAATCGGATTTGTATCGAAATCGTTGTAAATGCGAGGGTGTTACATAGCCTGCGCTCAGCCACAATTGCCCTCTGACCAGCGCACCTTTTCTAAATACTAAAACGGGCTGGCAAACAGGTACTTTTAGGCTCAACCTGCGAGGTACCGCGAAATACAAGGGGAAGAAATGACCTTCAACAACGCCCATCTAAAACCTCACCACGATGGCAGCGAACTTTATGTAAGTTCGGATGCGCCGAAAATAGGTTCCGATGTAACGCTTCGAGTGCGCGTACCTAATAGCTACACCTTCGACATCGGGCTAGTCCGTTATTACATGGATAGCGAAGCCACCGTTGCCCAGCTAGCAAAAGAGAGCGATGGCGATGTTGAGTCTTGGTGGTCAGCCAAGATTCCAGTGAAAAACTACGACGTTCAATATCGTTTCCTATTTACTCGTGCCGGCAAATATGAATGGCTAAATGCATCGGGTTTATTTGCCCATGATGTTCATACCAATGAAGATTTCCGAATCATCGCTCGCCCACGCACAACAACTTGGTTGAAGAGTTCAGTCTTCTATCAAATTTTTCCAGATCGTTTTGCTAAAGGCGTTGACCGACCAGCACCTGAGTGGGCGATACCAATGGAGTGGAACTCATTGCCTCATGGTCACGGACCAACAACCGGAATCGAACTTTTCGGTGGCGACTTCGAAGGCATTACCGCGCACCTTGATCACGTGATTGATTTGGGTGTCAATGGAATTTACTTCACGCCATTTTTCCCATCGAAATCGAATCATCGATATGACGCAACTTCATTCGACAAGATTGATCCACTACTTGGTGGCGACAAAGCATTCTTTGAATTTATGAAAGCTGCCAAGAAAGCAAAGATCAAAGTGCTAGGTGACATAACTACAAACCACTGCAGCAATGAACACCCATGGTTCTTAACGGCTCAGAAGAACAAGAGTTCGAAAGAGAACAAGTTCTTCTACTGGGATAAAAAAGCGATGTTTGGGTATGCAACTTTCTATGCCGTAAAGCAGATGCCAAAACTCAACTTTGCATCAGCTGAATTACGTAAGCGTTTTTATGAAGCAAAAAATTCAGTTATTCAAAAGTGGCTATCTCCTAAATATGGTTTAGATGGCTGGCGTATCGATGTAGGAAACCAAACCGGCCGCTATCGCGAGGCCGATCTGCACGATGAGGTTATGCGTGATATTCGCGCCGCCATGGACCAAATGAAGCCGAATACCTGGTTAGTAGCTGAGAACGCCGATATGTGGCCAAGTGATTTAAACGGCACTGGCTGGGATGGCACGATGAATTACAACGGTTTTATGCGACCACTTTGGGCTTGGTTTAATCACAATCCAAAACTAGAAACTGGTGGTTTCCACGGTTTGCCAATTGCGATTCCTAAAACAACTGGTGCGCAATTTGTTAAAGCAATGACCGTATTTAATTCTTCAATTCCATGGCGCAATCTAATTGACAGCATGACGCTGCTTGATTCACATGACACTGCTCGCATGCGCAATGTTGTTGGCGGCGACAAGGAGAAGCACATGGCAGCCATGGGTCTATTGCTTACTTATCCAGGTGTTCCATCCATTTATGCTGGCGATGAAATTGGAATCGAAGGCGCTTGGGGCGAAGATGGTCGTCGCACGATGACTTGGGATGATGCCCATAATTGGGATCACGATTTCTTGAATTCAGTTAAAGAATTAGTAAAGCTCCGTCGCACGGCACCTGCTTTGATTGAAGGTGGACTGCGTTGGATC
This sequence comes from Actinomycetota bacterium, assembly GCA_009924725.1. Taxonomy (GTDB): domain Bacteria; phylum Actinomycetota; class Actinomycetes; order Nanopelagicales; family Nanopelagicaceae; genus Planktophila. Next base: position 6,885 of record RFRA01000019.1, on the reverse strand, counting down.
GATGTGCAAGATGATCACTTACTTTTCTTGCGCGAGGCAATTGATCAAAATTTGTTAATTTTAGTAGCCCGAGATAAGACCAAAGTTGATGTTGATCTAAGTAAATTTGGTTACTCAATTATTGGAACTCACTTCGGTCCTACTGCAAGCGGCTCTCGCTTGAAGTTGAAATCAAAGAATGGCGTTGCAGCCATTTGGGAAGTTGCTTAATGAAAAAAGTAATCGCTCTACTTTCGGTAGCAATTTTGGGAATTTCATTCACCGGGAGTTCGGCGGCCGAAAACATCACTGCCCTTGCAACCAATATCGCACGTGGTGCGCAAAGCGATGAATCTGCCTACTTTGTTATGACTGATCGTTATGCAAATGGCGATAAGACAAATGACAATGGTGGGCAGAAGCCAGACTCATATGAAAGTGGCTTTGATCCAAGTGATAATGGTTCCTTTCATGGCGGTGACTTTAAAGGTCTTACCAATAGCCTGGATCGCTTAAAAAAGCTCGGTTTTACTTCGATTTGGGTGACCCCGCCAGTAAAGCAGCAGACGATGCAAGGAAATTCGGCGGCCTATCACGGTTATTGGGGCTTAGATTTCACAACAGTCGACCCACACCTTGGTACCGAATATGACTTTAAAGAGTTAGTTGTTAAAGCTCATGCCATTGGCATGAAAGTCATTATTGATATCGTCGTTAACCACACCGCTGATGTCATTCAATATTCAGATAACAATGCCTACGTTAGCCAGAAAGCGTCACCTTATTTAGACGCAACCGGCAAAGCTTTTGATGTCACTGCCGTAGCTGGAAAAGATACCTTCCCAAAACTAGACGCAAACATTTCTTTTGCCAAGAAACCCTCAGTCGATGCGATTAACGCAAATATTAAAAAGCCAGCCTTCTTAAATGACATTACTAATTACCATAATCGAGGCGATTCAAATTGGTCTGGCACATCGGTATTCGATGGTGATTTCTATGGCCTTGACGATGTATTTACCGAAAAGCCAGAGGTAGTTAAGGGTTGGATTGAAGTCTGGAGTAATTGGATTACCAAGTTTGGGATTGATGGATATCGCATCGATACCGCTAAGCATGTGAACCCGGAATTTTGGCAAGCTTTTATTCCAGCAATTCTAAAAGCTGCCAAAGCTGCCGGTAAAACTGATTTCCCAATTTATGGTGAAGTTTATGATTCAAACCCGCTTACTACAGCGCAGTTTGTGCGCAATCAAGCTTTCCCAGGAATTCTAGATTTCGCTTTCCAAAGCAATGTGACGGCATTTGTTACAAATGGTCGTGGTGCAGAGAAACTAGTAGAACTCTTTAACGCTGACGATCTTTATACAACTGCAACCACATCGGCATACGGTTTAACAACTTTCCTAGGCAACCATGACATGGGTCGAATTGGAATGTTTATTGATAACGCCGCACGTGATGACGCAGACGCACTAGCTAAATCAAAACTAGCCAACGCTCTTCTTTTCTTATTGCGCGGCGGCCCAGCGCTTTACTACGGTGATGAAAAGGGAATGACTGGGCGCGGCGGCGATAAAGCTGCCCGCCAGGATATGTTCCCCACCTTGGTTTCATACTGGCAAAACGAGAAGCGCATAGGTTCAGATTCAATCGGGACCCGAAGCGCCTTTGATGTTGCGAATCCACTAGAAGATCAGATCACCGCGATGCAAGCGATTATTAAAGCTAATCCTGCTTTGCGTTCAGGAACTCAGCAGATTCGCTTTAGCAACAGCGAAGTATTTGCAACCACTCGCTATCTAAATGGTCAAGAGTATGTAGTTGTGTTTAACTCTGGTGAAACTGCGCAAGAGATTAAGTTTAACGTCAGCACGAGTGGTTCAAAGTGGACACCAATTCTTGGATCTGTTGTCTCTTCATCCGCATCTGGTACAAACTTAACAGTCAAAGTTGGAGCAACTAGTTATGTTGTTCTCAAAGCAGCCAGCAAATTTAAAGCTAAGTTAGCGCCGGCCGTAACTCTAAACGCACCACGGTCTGATTTTGCAATGGATTACTTGCTTGAGATAAGTTCAACGGTTAAAGGCGATGAATACAATCAAGTAACTTTTCTAGTACGCGAAGCCGGAAAAAGCTGGGTGAACATCGGAACTGCAGATCGTCGTACCGTCAAGAGTGATACTGCTGCCGCTGGTTTGTATCGCGTGTTCTTAGAGCCGCGTAATTATGCAAGCGGTACTAATCTTGAATTTGCATCAATTGTAAAGAATGCGGCAAACAAAACCGCAGTCTCAAAAATAATCAAATACAAAGTTAGTTACTAAGCCAGAACTTCATTACTTGATCTAAATAGCTAGCCCACGATCTTTCGTTATGGCTAGTCTTTTCATAAACCTTAGTTACAAAGTCCTGCCCAATTCGGTAACCCTTTTCTTTCATTAAGCGGTCAGCTAATTCTTGGAATGGTTTGTATTCCGCATCAATGCTTTTCGTACCGCGACTCATCCAAACTTTATGTGTGCCAGGTTTTGGCAGTTCTTCGACGGTACGTTCGACCAGACGATTGCCACCAATTGGCCAGTGCGGTGAAAGGGCCAGTAGTGCACTCATCTGCTCTGGGCGTTGAATTCCAGCGTAGAGCGTTGATAAACCGCCCATGCTTGCGCCAATAACTGCGCGGTTCGCTGCAGGTATTTCAAGTTCATAAGCGCTGAGAATTTCGGGCACGATTTGATCAAAAATCAGATTTAGATATTGATCTCCTCGTAAATTAGCCAAATCAGTTTTTACGACATTAGCTAAATTCACAACTACATCTTCTTGAAAGAATCTTTGTGGTGATAGATCTTTTGCTCGGCCCATCGGGTCGGCATCGCTGCCACTATGCCAGATTGCAATAATGGCAGGTGGATTAATTCCTAAATGTTCACAAACCCGGATCGCACTTTGCGCCATCTCCCATGTACTACGACGGTGAGTCGAAGTCTTTCCATCGAAGACATTTTGGCCATCATGAGCGATTAGTAGATGCTGTGTAGCTCCGCCAGGAATCCAGAAGTCCACTATTCGGCCAGCAAAATCAACCCGGTTGACCTCGCCAGGAACCCCGCGAACTTGATATCTCTTAATTAACTCCATAGTGGTTGAATAATGCCATGGCAGCAGAGAAAGTAAAGACTCGGGCGATCATTTGGTTTCGCCGTGATTTGCGCATCTCTGATCATCCGGCCCTTTTGGCCGCAATTGAAGCAGCCGATGAAATCGTGCCACTTTTTATCATGGATGAAAAAATCGCAAGCAACTCAGGATCAAACCGTAGGGCGTATCTATCAGCTAGTTTGCAATCACTCGACCGTTCACTTGGCGAGAAACTATTAGTTATCTCGGGTGAACCGATTTCAGTTCTTAAGGATGTCATGTCCAGGTATGGCGCCAATTCAGTTCACGTAAGTGCTGATTACACGCCATACGGAGTTGCCCGCGATGCCAAAGTTATCGCCAGTGGAATCGAACTGACGCAAACTGGCAGCCCGTATGCAGTTGCACCAGGGCGAGTACGCAAAAGCGATGAAACCCCATATCGCGTTTATACCCCGTTCTATCGCGCTTGGTGCACACATGGTTGGCGCGCACCAGCTGCAAAACCATTGAATATTAAGGCTGCTGAGCCACTTGCTGGAGATCGGAATTTTCCAGAGTGGAATTCTGAATTTGAAATTTCAGCTGGCGAGAAGGTAGCCCTTGAACGTTGGCAGGAATTCCATAGTAAGAATCTTGATTCATATGATGAGAATCGTAATTTTGCTGGCATTGATGGAACGAGCCGATTAAGTGCACACTTACGATGGGGCGAAATTCACCCACGTACTTTGTTAGCTAAGTTAGGCGAAAGCAAAGCACACGATGTTTTCCGCAAAGAGATTGCATGGCGCGAGTTTTATGCCGACGTACTACATCACAACCCACATACCACTTGGGATTATTACGTACCTCGTTTTAAAGAGATGCGCTATGACGAACCCGATTCTAAATTTAACGCATGGTGCGAAGGAAAAACTGGCTATCCGTATGTAGATGCAGCAATGCGACAGTTAGTACAAACTGGCTGGATGCATAATCGCACGCGCATGGTAGTGGCGTCCTTCTTAGTAAAAGATTTACATTTGGAATGGCAGCATGGTGCTCGATTCTTTAGTCAACATTTGATTGATTTCGATGTTGCTTCAAACTCACACGGCTGGCAATGGACTGCGGGTTGTGGCACTGATGCTTCGCCGTACTATCGAGTTTTCAATCCGATTGAGCAAGGTAAACGTTTTGATGCCGAAGGTGATTACATTCGAAAGTACGTGCCAGAGCTTTCTCATTTATCAGCCGCCGAAATTCACGAACCTTGGCTCTATCTAGATGGCTATAGCAATGGTTATGTAGAGCGAGTTGTCGACCATGCTGCTGAACGTATCGAGTCCCTTGCACGGCTTGCTGAAATTAAAGCTGACAAACCCCAAGATCCTCGCGCTTAGCTTTATACATCGCTTGATCAGCGCGGTGCATCATGTCGCGAGTTCCATCGTTTGTTACAAAACCAACACTGACGCCAATCATGATTGTTTCCCCGGCGATTGTGAACGGGTAGCTAGCACTGGCGTGAAGAGCTAAAGCTGCCTCCATGGTGCTCTCAAAATCACCAGAAATAAGCGCCCCAAACTCGTCACCGCCTAAGCGTGCAAGCGTGGAATGGCTAGGTAGCGAGCGCCGGAACCTTTGCGAAACTGCCCGCAATAGCTGATCGCCAACTTCATGGCCATATTGATCATTAATTGGCTTGAACCCATTTAGGTCTAGCAATAAGAGAGCGCCTTGGGTATTCGAGAATTCAATTAGTTCGGCCATGAATTTGCGTCGATTTGGTAAGCCGGTTAATTCATCAGTACGAGCCAAAGTACGTTCTGCACCAATATCTTGTGCTTGTCTAAGCGCAATAACCATACGAACAAAAGCTAGAAACAATGTTGCAATTGCTGGACCAACAATAAATCCAGGTAAGTAGCCAGGTTTTAGAGCTAGTAAAGATAAAAGTACCGTACTAAACAAAACAGCTACCGCAATTAATATTGGGTGGGTTGGCAATCGAGAGTCGCTATCATCACGTTTATGCCAAAGTGATTCGACGATTAGTAGTAGCGCAACCAACCAAAGTGAATCAGTCCAGCTACCAAAACTGTAATTACCATTTGTGCTTAACCAAAGATTAATAAAGTCAGCAGCAGCAAATGCGAAAATTCCAAATGTCAGAATAGAGTTTCGCCAAATAAATTGGTGGAACGGATTAAGTGAAATAACCAGTGCAATTAACACAATGTCAGCGACTGGAAAAACTATGGCAAAAAAAGTTGCCAACTGGTCGCCACTATAGTTTGGTAAAACTGGTTTCATAAGTAGAGCCGAAGCAAGGGCGCTGACACCAAGGGCAACAATCGCAGCATCAATATTTTCCAGAATTGTGCTGGAAATGCTGGCGCGAATTAGGCGTGGAACTGCGATAAATATTAAAGGATAAAAAAGTAGATACAAGAAATCCGAGATAACTTGTAGATTTTGACCGAGGAAATAGACCGCAGTTAATGAAGACAAGACTGAACCGGCAAACCAGAAAAGGAGTGCTAATTCAAAAGTAATGCGGGTACGCAAGTCTTCACTTTTCAAGGCAAAAGCGCTCAAAATCAACAATGAGAGCGGTACAGCGTTATAAAGCAGTAGATCGCTAAGGAAATCAGGCTGGTCTTTCTTTGAGCCAAAGAAAAATGTAGTCAAAACCAGAATAAAGCTACCGACTCTAAATAATTTCAAGGCAGCCATTAAATTACTTAAATACTTTGGCAAAGAGAAAAGAATAGGGCTAGCCAGAGTTACCTGACCAGCCCTATTCCTTTAATTAATTACTTATAAACCTGCGCTACAAAGTAGGTTACGTGAATTCATAGTTTGGGTAAGTGCATCTTTTGCCTGCTTTAACTGACCAGTGGTCAGCTCTTTAGTCTTGTTAAGAGTTGCAATATTTGAGCTGATCTTCTTTGCACTTTCAATCGATGCCAAGTTCTTAGCGACTGTGCTCTTTAATTGCATAATTGATGAGTTGTACTTACTGATTGAACCATTTACCGATTGCATCTGAATTTTTGAAGTTGAATTCGAAGTCTTAAGTGAGGTAATCGAGGTTGAAAGCCCACTAATTGCAGTCGCCAACTTCGAAATAGTTGCCGCATTTTTTGCAGCATTTACTTTATCGGCCTTAAGCGTTGCCAGCTTTGCTTTTGAGTCGTTTAAAATTACTGTGAAATCATCGATTTGCTTAGTAACAGCGGCGATCTTGACAGTTAAGTCGGCAACTTCCTTTTGAGCAACCGGAATCAAATCAGTTTGTTCTTTAATTTTGATCGCAATGTCAGCATTTTCTTTGGTCAATGCATCAATCTGGGTCTGAACACTTGCACTAGCGGTATTTTGCGCCGCGATCTGAGCATCAATTTCAATAAGTGCTGCAGCAGTACTCGTTTCAAGCGTTACGAGTTCTTTTGCAGACTTTGTGTAAGACGCTGTCTCGGTAATGCAGTCGGTAGCCAAGTAATACCTCTTGGCATTTTTAGTATTTGCTGGTGCCGGTAAGAATATTGTTGTTTTGGTGCCATCAAGTGTCACAGTGGATTTAACTGCGGTTACGCATCTGTAGGTAAAGCCGCTTACTTTGGTGGTCTTATTAACTACGGTACAGGTCGAACCATTACTAACTGCTGCATAAGCAGGGGTGGAAACCAAAACCCCAGCGATGAGTGCCCCAGCAATAGAGAGAGTAGAAACCTTACGTAACATATTGACCTCCATAGATTATGCGGCAATCTTACC
>RFRA01000180.1 GCA_009924725.1 Actinomycetota bacterium | reverse complement strand
ATGGATTGGTCTGATGATTGCTCGTATTCAGTTCATGATTTGGAAGATGCCATTGTTGCTAATCAGATTAAAGTTTCAAACTTTCGCAATGACTTCGCTGAACTATTTAAAGTAATGAGTATCGATTACGGCAGTGATGCAACCGAAACTGAAGTTGAGGCAGCGCTAACTCGGCTTGAGGCACTCTCTTGTTGGCCAAAGAATTTTGATGGTAGCCATCGTTCGCTAGCTAGACTAAAAGACACCACCAGCCAGTTAATTGGCCGATTTGTGCAATCAGCTGAAATCGAAACTCGTAAAGTCCATGGCGCTGGGCCGCTTACCCGTTACAGCGCTGACCTTGAGATTCCACGTGAACAGATCATCGAAGTTGATTTCCTTAAGGCAGTTGCCGGTCATTACTTAATCAACGCGGCAGCTTCGCAAGAGCGCTATGCCAAGCAGCAGACGTTAATTGGTGAACTCGTTGAAGCACTTTTTGCGGCTGGCCCAAAGTATTTAGATTCAGTCTTTTTAGCAGATTGGCAACTCGCAGCAACTGAGTCCGAGAAACTGCGGGTGATTATTGATCAAGTTGCTGGGTTGACTGACCCTGGTGCTTACGCACTACACGCCCGCGTTTGCGTGACTGGATAGACTGAGCAAATCATGAGCGGCCGCATAAGAGATGAAGACGTTGCCTACGTTCGCGACCATGCACCAATTGATGAAATCGTGGGCGACTATGTGCAACTTAAATCTGCTGGTGGCGGCCAGAAAAAAGGTTTATGTCCTTTCCATGACGAGAAATCTCCTTCATTTCACGTAACGCCATCAAAGGGATATTTCCATTGCTTTGGTTGCCAAACCGGTGGCGATGTAATTGCCTTCGTAATGAAGATGGATCACTTATCTTTTACCGAAACTATTGAACGACTAGCTGATCGCATCGGTTACACATTGCGCTATGACGAGAATTCTTCGGGTACAGCAGCGCCAGCCGGACAACGTTCGAGATTAATTGCGGCAAATGCTGAGGCCGCTAAGTTTTATCAAGAGCAATTGAATAAATCCGAAGGCGCTTCTTATGGTCGTGAGTTAATGACCAAGCGCGGTTTTGATAAAGTCGCTTGCGAACAATTCGGAGTTGGTTATGCCCCAAATGAGTGGGATGCCCTAACCAAACATTTACGCGCACTTGGCTTCACCATTGATGAACTAGAAACTGCTGGCCTCTCTAAAATGGGAGAGCGCGGCCCAATCGATCGATTCCGTAATCGTTTAACTTGGCCAATTAGAGATATCTCTGGCGATGTAGTTGGTTTTGGTGCTCGCAAGCTAGCAAGTGATGCTGAAGATCAAGGACCAAAGTATTTAAATACACCAGAGACCCCGATTTATAAGAAGAGCCAAGTTCTATACGGTTTAGATTTAGCTAAGAAAGATATTGCTAAGTCGCGCCAAGCAGTAATAGTCGAGGGCTACACCGATGTAATGGCAGCGCATTTAGCGGGTATCCCGACGGCGGTAGCAACGTGCGGAACTGCTTTCGGCGCCGACCATATTCGAATTTTGCGTAGATTATTAATGGATGACGATGCATTCCGTGGCGAAGTTATCTTTACTTTCGATGGCGATGCGGCAGGCCAAAAAGCTGCGCTTCGCGCATTTAGCGATGACCAAAAATTTGTAACTCAAACTTATGTGGCAGTTGAACCCGATGGTTTAGATCCAGCCGAACTGCGTCAACATAAAGGTGATTTAGCGCTTCGAGACTTAATTGCTAAACGTGTGCCACTTTTTGAGTTTGCAATTAGAGCCGAGTTGGCAAAACATAAATTGGAGTCAGCTGAAGGTCGCGTAAATGCTTTGAATGCTGCCGCACCGCTAGTTGCACAGATTCGCGATAAGTCATTACGTCCTGAATACACCAGATTATTAGCTGGCTGGATCGGGCTCGAAACAGATGTTGTTAGCAAAGCAGTTGCTCGCGGCTTCAAACCAACTGTTTCAAGCAACACAGAACAAACTACCGAAGTTGTCCCGGAACAAAATTGGCGACCAGATCCAAGTGATCCTAGGTTGATGCTTGAACGCGAAGTTCTAAAAGCAAAAGTACAGATGCCTGAACTGGCAAGTGGGTGGTCGGCAATTGAACCCGAAGCATTTACTCACCCGGCTTATAAAGAATTGCGCGCAGTAATTGATGTTGTGGCAGTTGATCGGCCGTTGACGATTGATTTAGTTACTAATGAGAATATGAAAGCGCTATTTACTGAACTCTCGGTTGAACCAATTCGCACCGATGGCGAAATTTCGCAGATTTATGTTTCTAGCATTATTGCCAGACT
>RFRA01000179.1 GCA_009924725.1 Actinomycetota bacterium | reverse complement strand
TACTTGGAATTGCTTCAGCTTTATACGACAACGCATCAGGTTGGCCCGTTTTGCGTGATGCTTTTAAAGAAGCAACGCTAGGAAGTGGCGAAAGCTTCTTAACTTTGGCAGATCAATATGCTGGCCGCCAAAAAAACGGAAGTTACCTAAGCAACGAAAACGATGCCTTACAAGTAATTGATTGTCTTGATCAAAGTGAATTAGAAACGGTGGCAGCATACAAAAAAGGTGTTGCTGAATTTTCAGAACAAGCACCAATATTTGGTCCCTACCTTGCTTATTCCGGATTAGCCTGTCGTTACTTGCCAAACTTAAGCAGTGTGGAGCAAATTGAAATAAAGAAATTAAGTACAAAACCAATTCTGATTGTGGGAACTACTAGAGATCCAGCCACTCCTTATAAGTGGGCGCAATCGCTAACAAAAATCTTCGGAGGTTCGGTTTTGATTACCTTCGATGGTGATGGGCACACTGGCCATGGTCGTGGCTCAACATGTGTTGATTCGGCGGTTGATCGCTACTTACTAACTGGAACCATGCCTAAATCAGAGCTTTTTTGCGCTAGATAGGTAGATCTTGGAGCATTGGGTCGGCCACCGCATAATTAGGTCATGGTCGACACCACGGGTGGATTTACAAGCGCAGGTCTGCAATTAGAAGCTGACACATTATTACTGCCATCGCTATCGCAAAGTGAAGCAATTGAAATTGGCGAGATCGCACATCAATTAGGTCGTGATCGTGCACTAGCGATCACGATTGAAGTGCAATTAGGAAAATGGCCGGTATTTCATGTGGCACTGCCTGGCACAAAACCCGAAAATGATAATTGGATTGCTCGTAAAGCTCGTGTAGTTCATGCAACTGGTAACTCAACAATGCGTGAACGGGTATTTGCTGAAGAAAATGGTTTTGATTGGTATTTAAAGAACGATTTATCTGAAGAGTTACATGCAATACATGGTGGTGGATTGCCACTTAATGTGAACGGATTAGGATTAGCAGGAATATTACTAATAAGTGGCTTGCCTCAAGTTCAAGATCATTTGCTTGGAGTTGAAGTAATTGCCGAGTTCTTAGCGCGAAAAGGTGAACAGCAGTGAGCATTTGGGTTTGTGGTGAGGTCTTAATTGACCTATTACCAGGTGACTCTGAGCGTATTGCAATTGTTGGCGGCGGGCCAGCGAATACTGCCAAAGCACTTTCTCGCTTGGGTCACGAAGTTCAGTTCATTGATGGAATTTCAACCGATACTTATGGAAAATCAGCACGTGCCGAATTAATCCGCGATGGTGTCGGTTTAGATTTAGCACTAACAAGTGATTTGCCAACTTGTACAGCAACTGTTTCATTAAGTAGCGATGGTTCTGCGAGCTATGAATTTTTAATTAACAACACTGCTACATTTGCTTTTGATAACTCTTGGTTACCTGATCCGGAAAAATATAAGCCAGAAGTTTTGCAAATCGGAACGCTAGTCACAATCATCGAGCCAGGTGCATCTGTACTTTATGACTGGGCAGTTCAAGTAAGTGAATTTGCGCCAATAGTCTTTGATCCAAATATCAGACCAAGTGTTATGCCTGATTTAATCAAGTATCGTGATGAAGTTGAGAAATGGATCAAGATCAGCAGCGTTGTTAAATTCAGCGAAGACGATATTGCTGCACTTTATCCAAATGAAGATCCCATCGGAATTGCGAAAATTTGCTTAGAAAAAGGTGTGCAGTTAGTCGTGATAACACGAGGCGCAAACGGGTTAGTTGGCGTGACTACTGATGGCGTAGTTGAGGTTCCAGGCATAAAAGTTGCAGTTGTAGATACTGTTGGGGCTGGCGATACCGTGGGAGCAATAATTGTCGAAGCAGTTACTCAGATAGGTATATTGAACTTAACTGGTTCGAAATTGCGTGAAGTTTTACATCGTGCTGCAGTTGCAGCTGCGATTACTTGTTCTCGTGCTGGGGCCCAACCACCTCGCGCATTCGAACTAACTGAAGCACTTGAGCGGAACTAAAATGCAATTCATTGATGATGCTGAATTTCAGATAAACATTGATTTAGATCAAGGCGCACGCATTGCTTCGCTAATTTGGCGAGATATGCAGTTCACGCTGCCCTTTCGTGGCACCCCTGTAAATTATGGCTGGTATGGCATGGGGCCATGGGCTGGCCGCGTGCGCGATGGCTTAATTACTGGCGCCAATGGTCAAGAGCACCAATTGCCGCAAATCTTTGATCCGCCGAATGCGCTGCATGGCTATGGTTTTACTTCATCTTGGCAAGAAATCGGCCCAGGACGTTCGTTGCTGCACTTACCAGCACCTTATGGCGGCGCAACTTTAGAACAAACGATTGAAGTTTTAGAT
>RFRA01000178.1 GCA_009924725.1 Actinomycetota bacterium | reverse complement strand
TCTACTTTTCGCTTCTATCCACAGGTGACGATAGGAATAAAGGGTAAACCTCTCCTTTAGACCCACAGGTTGTGGATAAACATGTGGATTGTTTGCGCAATATTGCAGTCACTATTGATGAGACACTTGAAGTCACAAGTAACCCCGCAGCTCCTGAAGTTGAAATCGAAGTTGCAGCGCCAAAATCTGGAACTGGGCGGGAAGATAATTCCAATACTTCGATAGCTGCTAGTAAAAATTCTGAGCAATCGCAATTAAACCCTCGTTATATTTTTGAAACTTTCGTTATTGGATCATCAAACCGGTTTGCTCACGCCGCAGCAGTTGCTGTTGCTGAGGCGCCAGCAAAAGCATACAACCCGCTATTTATTTACGGTGAATCTGGTTTAGGAAAAACTCACTTGTTGCATGCGATTGGTGCATACGCGAAAGAGCTATATGGCAATGTCCGCGTGCGTTATGTTTCATCTGAAGAATTCACTAACGACTTTATTAACTCGATCCGCGATGATAAAGCTTCCGCTTTCCAGCGCCGTTACCGTGATCTAGATATTTTGTTGGTTGACGATATTCAGTTCTTAGAAAATAAGGAACGTACTCAAGAAGAGTTCTTCCATACTTTTAATACTTTGTATAACGCTAATAAACAGATCGTTATTTCGAGTGATCGCCCACCAAAGCAATTAACTACTCTTGAAGATCGTCTACGTAGCCGATTTGAGTGGGGTTTAATTACCGATATTCAACCGCCGGAAATTGAAACTCGTATCGCGATTCTGCGTAAAAAAGCTGCGCAAGATAAATTAAACGCACCTGATGATGTTTTGGAATATATCGCGAGCAAAATCTCTACCAATATTCGCGAACTAGAAGGCGCTTTGATTCGCGTTACTGCTTTTGCCTCTTTAAGCCGCCAAGGTGTTGATTTAGGTTTAGCTGAAATTGTTCTCAAAGATTTAATGCCAACGGACGCGGCCCCTGAAATCACTGGCCAGGCGATCATGGCTCAAACTGCCGCTTATTTCAGTTTGACTCTCGAAGACCTTTGTGGCACCTCTCGCTCTCGGGTGCTCGTTAATGCCCGCCAGATTGCGATGTATTTGTGCCGCGAGCTCACCGAGTTATCGTTGCCTAAGATTGGCCAAATGTTCGGCGGCCGAGACCACACGACCGTTATGCACGCCGACCGCAAGATCCGCCAATTAATGGCTGAGCGCCGCTCGATCTATAACCAAGTCACTGAATTAACGAACCGGATTAAGCAGCAAGCGCAAAAATAGGTATTTGTCTGATTTGAGGGGAATTACCCCCAGATTGTGTATAAGTTGTGGATAACTGTGGAAAAGGAGGGGTTTTATGTGGGTAACTACTAGTCAAGCTGTTGAAGCGCTGAAGCCTTTTTTTGCCTCGGATTTATTAAAAGGTTTTACCCACACCCTTTCCCACAGGTTAAAAGGTTTAAATTCGCCTCTGACATGGGGTTATGGCAGTTTCCCACAGTTAAGTGGTCTGGTTACTACTACTACATATAACTATATGAAAACACCTGTGCGATTCCCGTTACTTAATTTTCACATTAATCAATTATTAAAAATAAAAAACTTGCAAAGTTTTACTACAGCAGGAAGGCTAACCAAATGAAATTCATTGTCGAACAGAGCGCGCTAGCAGATTGCGTTAATTGGGTTTCGCGCAGTTTATCTACTCGCCCTATTAAAACCGAGCTATTAGGAATAGTAATCGATGCGACTGGTTCAAACGTTGAACTTTCTGGTTCAGATTTGGAAACATCTAGTAAAGCTAATTTCGCAGCTCAAATTACCGAAGCTGGAAAAGTTTTAGTTCCTGGAAAATTGTTGGTAGAAATAACTAGATCACTGCCAAACAAGCCAATTACAATCGCTTTAGACGGTACTAGAGTGTTAGTAACTTCCGGCAGCGCAAAATTTACTTTGCCAACACTTTCAATTAATGAATATCCAAACTTGCCGGAACTTCCAGAAAGTACTGGTGTAATAGCTAGCGACACTTTCGCAGCCGCGGTTGCCCAAGTAGCAATTGCTGCCGGCCGTGATGATTCACTTCCAACCCTTACCGGTGTACATGTTGAAGTAAACGAAAACACCGTAACTTTGGCTGCAACCGACCGCTACCGATTAGCTGTGCGCGAAATGCAATGGCAACCCTCAAAACCAGGCGTAGAAACCACTGCTTTATTGCGCGCTCGCACTTTGGCTGATGCCGCTAAATCATTAACTACCTCTAAAGAAGTTTCTTTATCTCTTGGATCAGCAGCAAGCCATGATCGTTTAGCGGGATTCGCTGGTGAAGGTAAAACAATGACTTCCCGCATGCTTGATGGCACTTTC
>RFRA01000177.1 GCA_009924725.1 Actinomycetota bacterium | reverse complement strand
TGCAAATTCGCAACCAATGACGCCGCCACCAAGCACAATCACTGACTTAGGTACGTAATTAAGGTTGGTTGCGTGATCAGATGTCATTACTCGGACACCATCGATTTCAAGACCTGGTAATGATTTCGCATAAGAACCAGTCGCTAAAACAATATTGGTTCCGGTATAGCGCTCACCATTTACTTCGACGGTATCTTTGGAAACCAAACGTCCGTGGCCTTCGACAAAAGTGATATTGCGTGATTTAACTAGTCCTTGCAACCCTTTATGGAGCTTGCTGATCACACCATCTTTGTAAGCGTTAACTGCAACCATGTCCATTGATAGGAATTGGGCGTTAACTCCGAAAGTGCTTGCTTCGCGTGCGCTATCGGCAATCTCGCCGGAATGAAGCAGGGCCTTAGTTGGGATACACCCACGGTGCAGACAAGTTCCGCCTAGTTTTCCGGATTCGATCAGCGCTACGTTCTTGCCTAGTTGAGCTGCTCGCAGAGCGCAGGCGTAACCGCCACTGCCACCACCAAGAATTACCAAGTCGAATTGAGCCACGGTCAACCTTTCAGCCATAAGCGATCTATGGCCCTATCTTGCCAGCCTTCGGGCGATCTAACTAACTGGTGGCTATTTTTCGCAAGTGATCTCGGCCAAACGGAGCAACGAGCGGAAAGCGATTCCGGTTCCACCGATTGGGGTATATCCGTGCGGCTTGGCCTCGTTGTAAGCAGGGCCAGCGATATCTAAGTGGAGCCAAGGCAAGTCAGCCGGAATGAATTCTTTTAGGAATAGGCCAGCCACCAACATGCCGCCCATTCGATCGCCAATATTTGCCATATCCGCGACAGTGGAATCAAGGGAAGCGCGAAGTTCTTCAGGTAGTGGCATTGGCCAGAAAGACTCACCAGCCTGATCTGCTGCAACTAAGAACTGCGCACGAAATTCGTCGTTATTTGTCATGACCGCACTGGTGCGAGTGCCCAAAGCAACAACTTGTGCGCCAGTAAGAGTGGCCACGTCGATGATGCCATCTAGTTTCATTTTAGATTCTTGAGCTTTAACTAGCGCATCTGCCATCACTAAGCGACCTTCAGCGTCAGGATTTAAAACTTCGATAGTTTTTCCACCGTACATGGTGTGAATATCACTTGGGCGAGTGGCGTTGTCAGAAATCATATTCTCGGCCATTGCCGCCCACGCATCAATGGCGATTGGAAGTTTAAGTTCAGCTATAGCCAAAATCGCCGCGCTAACGGCGGCAGCGCCACTCATATCCGACTTCATTGCTTCCATGCCGGCCGCAGGCTTTAGCGCATATCCGCCGGTGTCGAAAGTAATTCCCTTACCAATAAAAGCGAACTTCTTCTTTGCCTTTGGTGGGTTATAAGCAATGTGCAACAACCGAGGTGGGTTTGCAGATCCTTGGCCAACGCCTGAGATGCCGCCATAACCACCATCACGTAATTGCTTCTCATTTAGAATAGAAACTTTTAAGTGTGCCGCCGAACCGCCAAGTTTCTTTACCGCCGCAGCAAATTGCTTGCTAAATGAATCTGGTGTCAGGTGACTTGGGGGAGTATTTATTAAGTCGCGAATTAGTTTTGTGTATTCCCCAATAATCACAGCGCGCTTAACCGCAGCTTTCGCCTCATTTGAGTTAGCCATTTTGGTGTGAACAGTGGCACCAACTAATGGTGCTTTGCGTTCAGCTTTAGAAGATCCGCGAAATTCATCGAATGCGTATGCGCCAAGGGTCATGCCTTCGGCTACAGCTGCAACTTGCTCAATCGAAGCCATTGGCAGGGCCACGGCTGCGCTTTTCTCGCCCGCTAATGCGCGGGAGGCGGCTCCGGCTGCTCGGCGTAAAACTTCGTGGGCATAATCTTTTTTAGCTTCACCAAGACCGGTGAAAATCAATAATCGAGTAGTTGAACCAGGCAGTTTAGTAATTTCATTGGCAGCACCAGTTGCGCCTAAGTCTTTCAGGGCCGAGAGCAAGGACTTTTCATCAAGTGTGACTGAGCCAGATTCAATCTTTAAGGTATCCGCTTTAGCGCCTTTAGCTAAACCAACAATCAAAATATCGTCGGAAACTAAAGCATCGGATAAACGGATTGATTTCATGGCTCTCCTAATTGGTCATTCAATTGAACTCGGCTGAGTCTAAAGCAGGAAACCCAGAATATGTAGCGCTAGATTGTGCGCCATGAAGCAATCTCCTCTGCACGAGCGCCATTTAGCCCGCAGCGCCAAAATGGCCGATTTTGGTGGTTGGCTAATGCCGATCGAATATCCCGGCGCTGGCGTTTTAGCAGAGCACGCTGCAGTTCGAGAACGCGTTGGACTTTTCGATGTTTCACATCTTGGTAAAGCGTCAGCGGTCGGTG
>RFRA01000176.1 GCA_009924725.1 Actinomycetota bacterium | reverse complement strand
AGTTCTCGCTTTAATTGCTTGATTACTTCAGTTTTGAAAGAACTCATTACTTTTTCAAGCGATTGGGCTAACCAATAAGCGAAGAATCGCGCTTTTTCGATAAATCATGTTCGCAACCATTTGAGCGATCTTTAGCGGCACATGTTTCGCAGAGTAAAACCAGCTTGTGGCAAGCGATATTTGAGCAGTTAACGAAGATTTTGGTAGGCGCAGAACAAGATTCACATTCACCAATTGTTTTAGCTTTTGATGAAAAGTCCATTGCCATGCGGTCATCAAATACATAGAGCGAGCCGTCCCAAAGTCCATCATCGCCAAATTTGTTTCCGTAACGAACGATTCCGCCTTTAATTTGATAAACCTCTTCGAAGCCCCGTGTTTTCATTACTGCAGATAGAACCTCACAACGAATTCCGCCGGTGCAATAAGTAACAATCGGCTTATCCTTCAAATGATCGTACTTCCCACTTTCGATTTCAGCTACAAAGTCACGTGAAGTTTCAACATCAGGAACAATCGCATTTCTAAACTTACCGATCTTGGCCTCAAAGGCATTGCGACCATCAAAGAACACAACGTCATCGCCACGTTCGGCAACTAATTCATTTACTTGTTCAGGGCGTAAATGAATTCCGCCACCGACTACGCCATTTTCATCAACTTTGATTTCATCTGGGTGTCCAAAAGCGACCAGCTCTTTACGAACCTTTACCGATAATTTAGGGAATTCGGTGCCATCGCCGGCTGACCATTTGAAATCAACTTTTCGAAATCCGTCGTACTTCTTAGTTTTCTTAACATAAGTGCGAAGCGCTTCAATTTCACCACCCAAAGTGCCATTAATTCCGTGTTTAGAAATAATAATTCGCCCCGTTAAACCTAGCGATTCACAAAGGGTGCGCTGCCATAACTTAACTGCGGCAGGGTCAGATATCGGCGTGAAGCCGTAATACAAAATGACCTTGTGTAAATCCATGGCGCGATTGTATCTCGCCCACTTTGACCTTAAGAAATCAGCAGATTAAGCACCCATGGCTGACCATCGGTAGGCGGGTGGAGCTCGCATTCAAATAACTGCGCAGCTATGCGCTGCACATCTGCCGGCGTTACCGGGTCGCTGGCTTGCGTAAGTAGATGTCTAGTCAGCTCACCCCGATATTTCTTGGACATATGGGTAATAACGGTTCGCTCTGAACCAGCAACTTTAAATACTCTAACCTCAACTGTATTTTCAGGATTAACTGCCCAAACATTTTTATAAGTAGATGAGCGGCAATCAATTACTAATTCGCTAGCAAATTTCGCCGAAATTGTTGCAATTGCATCGCGCCATATCTTGCTATCAATTTTCGCTTTGTATTGAAAAATCTGATCTAGCGGTTTAACTAGGCCAAAGAGCGCGGAAACAATTAAGACCCGTGAGTTAGCACGCTTTCTTTGAGTTGCTGAAAGTGAATGCCAGCCCAGACCTTGGTAGAGGACTCCGTCATAGATTTCAATAGCCGGCGATGTTTGCGAATGATCGTATCCGGCTGTGGTTTGAGATCGAATACCTGATAGTTCAGCTGAAAATGTAAGTGAACTTAATTCGAATTTTTCTGAGCTAGTTGCTGATTTCTTCTTCTCACTAGGTGGCAAGAGGATTAGCATTAGGTGATGCTATTAGAGAGGCAAAGATAATGATGGCTGAAGGCGACAAAGTTCGAGCTGAGATTTTCGAAACGGGCAACCCCAAGATCAAATCCGCTCGAATTGTCATTGAAGCACCAGCTGCAAAAATCTTTGATCTGTTGGCAAATCCAGCTCGTCACAAAGAGATTGATGGTTCGAACACCATTCAAAATAGCATCAGCGGGCCAGAGCGCTTGTCTCTGGGTGCAAAATTCGGCATGGCCATGCATCTTGGAATTGATTACCGGATTATGAATACCGTTGTTGAGTTTGAAGAGAATAAGTTAATTGCTTGGCGCCATGCAGGCCGCTGGCGTTGGCGCTATGAGATTCGTGAGATCAGCCCAAATCAATGCGAAGTTACTGAAACTTTTGATGGTCGTAAATCAATTTCACAGAGCTGGTTAAAGTTTCGAAAGGCCTATCCCTGGACTCAAATGGTCGTTGCTAAGACTTTGGTGCGCTTAAAAGAGGTCATGGAAGCACGCTAGATACTGTGGGAAGATAGCCTCATGAGTATGGCTAATGAATCCTTAGGCGCTGTAATGGCCTCGGAAATCTCTGAGACCCCAAAGGTTTTCCGCCGTATCTTGAGCAACCTCGATGCCCTAGCGCCGATTAAAGATATTTTGACCGCAAATAAGATCTCTTCAATTTTGATTCTGGCGCGTGGCACCTCAGATAACGCCGCACATTTTCTAAAGTATTTAATTGAAACCAAACTTGGTC
>RFRA01000175.1 GCA_009924725.1 Actinomycetota bacterium | reverse complement strand
CCTGAATACACCAGATTATTAGCTGGCTGGATCGGACTCGAAACAGATGTTGTTACCAAAGCTGTTGCTCGTGGTTTTAAACAAACCGTTTCAAGTAATACAGAACAAACTACCGAAGTTGTCCCAGAACAAAACTGGCGTCCAGATCCAAGTGATCCACGATTGATGCTTGAGCGCGAAGTTCTAAAAGCAAAAGTACAGATGCCCGAACTTGCAAGTGGATGGCCTGCCATTGAAGCCGAAGCATTTACCCATCCGGCTTATAAAGAGTTACGCGCTGTTATTGATGTTGTAGCGGTTGATCGGCCGTTGACCATTGAATTAGTGACTAATGAAAATATGAAAGCGCTATTTACCGAACTTTCAGTTGAACCGATTCGCACCGATGGCGAAATTTCGCAGATTTATGTTTCTAGCATTATTGCCAGACTTCGTGAAGTTTCGGTTTCGCGTGCGATTGCCGATTTAAAATCTAGTTTGCAGAGGCTGAATCCGGTTGAGAACGAGGCCGAATATAACGCCGCATTTGCCACGTTAGTTTCGCTAGAAAGTACGAGACGCGGACTTCATGATTTGGCGGTCGGCGGCCTGTAAATGGCTGGTTTCAGCGGTCATTTTTACCGATTGCAATAATTACGCTAGAGTTTGGTCTTCACAATCCCTGATAGCTCAATGGCAGAGCAGCCGGCTGTTAACCGGCAGGTTCTTGGTTCGAATCCAAGTCAGGGAGCTTCTTATTTGCCCACACAGAGTTAGCCCTAGTTTTATTCGGTTTTCTCTGCGCAAATTCTCAGCGAAACTAGTGACTTCGCCAAGGCCAAACCTTTAGGCTCAGCATCATGAGTTATCAACCACGCCGCCTAAAGTCCATTTCCGAATCTTGGCGCAACCAAACTGTTGCAATTCGGATTCTGCGCGGCTGGTTAGGAATAACTTGGATCTATGCCGGTTGGGATAAAGCAACCGATCCAGGATTTTTAACTAAAGGTTCTGCCTCCTTCATCGGAACGCAACTAAGTGGTTATTCAACGCAATCACCTATCGGTGGACTCTTCAATAAATTAATTGAGCACTCAACGGCAGTTGGAATTACCGTGATGTTAACTGAATTTGCTATCGGTTTAGCAACTTTACTTTGGGTATCACCCACCTTGGCCGCTTTCGGTGGATTTACTATGTCAGTTGGGCTATGGCTAGCAAGTAGTTTTCATGTTTCGCCATATTTCTTGGCTAGCGATAGTGCTTATGCAATTCTTTGGCTGGTTTACTTCTTCACGTTGGTTGGAAATCGTCGAACTGTCGATGTTGCACTTGATCGTCGTGGTGCAATTCGAATCGGCGCACTTAGTGGAGCAGCAGTAGCGCTTTCATTTTTGGGAAAAGCATTTCCAAAGAGTTCGGCTAAGGCAGCTGAAACCAAAACAGCTTCTGGAACTGCGGTAAAAGTAATTGAACTGGCTAAAATCAATGTAGGCGAAACACATCAGTTTGCCCTTAGCAATGGCATGCCAGCTGTTCTTTTCCGGACAAAATCTGGGGTCTTTGCTTATTCAGCTGTTTGTACGCATGAAGGCTGCACAGTCTCATTTAAGAGCTCAAATAAGACATTGTATTGCCCATGTCACGGGGCAGAGTTTGATCCATTTGGAAATGGAAATGCGGTTCAAGGTCCAGCACGTGATCCGTTACCAGCAGTAAAAGTTAAAGTCGAAGGGAACTGGGTGGTTCTCGCATGAAAGGAATAAAGATGAATCTCAAAGGAACTCAAAAAGTTGCGGCTGGTTTTATTGCTGGCGCGCTAATTACTGGTGGAATAGCAACCGCTGCGACTTCGAACTCTGACAATGTGCAAGTATGCGTTAGTAAGACCACTCAGGCAATGTATCTAGCGGTTAATGGTACTTGCCCTAATTCCCGCACCTTAGTTGACTTAAGTTCAGCAACCATTGGAATCGATGCTAAATCAGTTGCTGCCGCCGTTACTCCATCTGTTGTCTCAATTGCTGTAACAACTCGCACGGGTGGCGGTACCGGTTCTGGTTCAATTTATAAAACCAGCTCGACTGACAGCTTTATCATTACCAATAACCACGTAATTGCTGATGCTGTTACAAGTGGCACAATCGAAGTAGAACTACTAAATGGCGATATTTTGCCAGCAACAATTGTAGGTCGCGATATCGCGTACGACATTGCAGTGCTAAAAGTTAAGAATGGAAATCTACCTGTAATTAAAGTGGGGGATTCCACAAAGGTCAGTGTTGGTGATCCAGTTATTGCGATTGGTTCACCTCTAGGCCTTGCTAGCACGGTTACTTCAGGAATTGTTTCAGCACTTAATCGCCCCGTTATTGCCGGAAGCACTGGTCTTGAATCATATGTAAATGCAATCCAAACCGATGCTGCGATCAACCCAGGTAACTCTG
>RFRA01000174.1 GCA_009924725.1 Actinomycetota bacterium | reverse complement strand
CTCTTTGGATTGCATACTCCTGCAGAACTTTTCGATACCGACAACGAAGCTACCAAAGCCATTGCGTTAGCCGGTTTCATTGCCGAGTTAGATAAGTATTTAGTAGACCCAGTCGCCGAAATTATTGCTCGTAATAGCGATGGTTCTCCGTGCATTGAAGCCAAAAGCCCCTTGGATTTGGAAGAAGCAATCTCATTGCCACGCGGAAATATTTTCCATAGCGATCTGACTTTCCCGTTCCGCGAAGAAGGAGATACCAGGCGCTGGGGCGTGGAAACTGATGATCCGCGAATCTTTATTTGTGGCGCCGGTGCACAACGCGGTGGGGGAGTAAGTGGAATCCCTGGACATAATGCGGCAATGGCCGTTCTTGGAAAGTAAAAAAGTAATAGGCTTTCAGCTATGAGTTCTGATAAAAAGTTAAAGCCAGAAACCCTTGCGATTAGCGCCGGCCGGCCAGTTCCCGTGCCCGATGGTGAGCTAAATACTCCGATAGCCCTGAACTCAACTTTTCATGCCGGCGGACCAATTGGTTATGGCCGTTACGGAAATGAAACCTGGACCGCTTTAGAGCGTGCCATCAGCGCTCTTGAAGGTGGCCAGACTCTAGTTTTCGCATCAGGACAAGCTGCAGCAACTGCGATATTTAATTTACTTCCAATTGGCGCACCTGTGGTGCTTTCTGATGAAGGCTACCAAGGCATTGCTGCGCTGCTAAAGGGTTACCACGAAAGTGGTCGTCTCGAAGTTCGCTTTGTTGAAGCAACCAATACTGCAGCCGTGCTAGAGGCGGCAAAAGGAGCAGCACTACTTTGGTTGGAATCACCAACTAATCCAGCTCTTGAGCATGTTGATCTGAAAACAATTATTGCTGGCGCTAAAAAGTTAGGCGTGGGAGTTGCAGTTGATAACACTTTGGCCACACCTTTGTCGCAGAAGCCGCTCGAATTCGGGGCAGATTTTGTTATGCATTCTGTGACTAAATATTTTGCTGGCCATAGCGACATTATTCTGGGCTCTGTTTCCACTAATGATCCAGCTCTTCTTAAGCGTTTAGCCGATGTCCGTAAGTTAAGTGGTGCGATCCCTGGCCCCTTCGAAGTTTGGCTTGCGCTTCGTGGAATCCGAACCTTCCCATTACGTTTTAGAGCAGCTGAAGCAAATGCCAAAGAACTCGCTCAGCGCTTGGCCGGACATGCCAAAGTGAGCAAAGTTCGTTATCCCGGCTTCGGCGCGATGATTTCCTTTGAGTTAACTTGTGATGCCGCAGGTGCTGACTTAGTAACTCAGAGCGCAACCATCATTACCAATACAACAAGCCTCGGCGGCGTTGAATCTATGTGGGAACGTCGTCGTCGCTGGGCAACTGAAAGCCACAAGATCTCCGAGTCCTTAATTCGATTCTCGGTTGGCTGCGAGAATGTCGATGATCTCTGGGATGACATCACCGCCTCATTAGGTAAAATTTAAGTTATAGGAGTATTTTTAGGGCATGTTCAAAGCAATTAAGCGATTCGTCGGAATAGTCGGCGTAGCTCTATTGGCTTTTCGTGCCATCGGTTCATTTCTCTCTTGGGTAGATAAGCAAGATGAGACTGAAGTTGATGCTTGGATTGATGAAGAAGAATCTGAGGACGCTTAATTGAGCCAGGAATATATTCCGGGCAGCTGCAATATTGGTAAAGGTGAAATTCGCCGTCGCCAAGTTGTCGCAGTTGCTGGAGCAATAATTTCAGTGACATCTTTAGTTGGGCTAATCAGCACCGACGCCGCACGTAGCGCTCGTTTTTCGCTTTTCATTCCCTTGTTTGTTTTTGCAATTGGTTTTGTACAATCACGTAAAAAATTCTGTTTGGCATATGGGTTTGCAGGAACGTTTAACTTCGGCTCACTTGGTCAAATTTCGCGAGTAGCAGATCCCGCAGCTAAAAAAGCTGATCGTAAGACTGCTCTAACAATTTTGGCACAGTCAACCGCACTAGCCCTAGGGTTAACGCTCACCATATTTGTTTTACCGTTTTAGTACTTCCATTACGCGCCACTTAGTGCCAAAGTGGATACATGGAAATTATCATTCATTTGAGAAATGCCCAGGTTGCTGAAGATTTCAACGGAATTGTTAACGAGAAACTTAAATCATTAGCAAGATTTAACGTGAAAATAGATCGTGTCGAAGTCGAAGTAATTGAAGAGAAAAATCCGCGTCAAGGCAAACATGATCATAAAGTGGTAATCACATCACATGGAGCTGGCCCGCTTTTGCGAGCTGAAGCGGCTGAATTCAACGGTGTAGCAGCATTTGATAAAGCTATTGCAATCTTTGAACTACAAATCCGCAAAATCCATGAACGAGCCAAGGAGCACGGCCGTGACACTCTACGAGATCGTGCGATAGATTTAAAGAGCCTCTGAACCAGCCTTACGTGTGGCAGTAAGGCT
>RFRA01000173.1 GCA_009924725.1 Actinomycetota bacterium | reverse complement strand
GAGCGCCGCTTTAGCTTCTTGAGCTTGCTTATATAAACGACCAGCACGATAACTTGATCGCACGAGAGGTCCGCTCATGACGCCAGAGAAACCAATTTCTTTGGCCTCAGCCGCGAGCTCGACAAACTCTTGGGGCCTCACCCAACGAATAACTGGGTGGTGTTTGTTGGTCGGACGCAGGTATTGAGTTATCGTGATTAAGTCACAGCCAGCCGCGTTTAGATCAATGAGTGCTTGGGAAACTTCTTCGCGAGTTTCGCCCAAACCCAGGATCAGATTTGACTTAGTAATAAGTCCATAATCGCGTGCCATTGTGATCACTGAAAGCGATTTATCGTATGTAAATGCTGGTCGAATCTCTTTAAAGATGCGCGGTACGGTCTCGAGATTATGGGCGAAAACTTCTGGCCTGGTTTCAAAGATCTGGTTGAGGAGTTCAGGATTAGCGTTGAAATCAGGCGCCAACATTTCAACACCGGTACCTGGATTTAATTCATGAACTTTGCGAATTGTTTCGGCATATAACCAAGCGCCTTCATCCGGCAAATCATCTCGAGTAACACCAGTGATGGTCGCATAGTTCAATTGCATTTTTTTGATTGATTCAGCAACTTTGGTTGGTTCATTGCGATCAATTGGCAATGGTTTACCGGTATCGATATTGCAAAAATCGCAACGTCTAGTGCAGCGATCGCCACCAATTAGGAAAGTGGCTTCACGATCTTCCCAACATTCAAAAATATTTGGGCAAGCTGCTTCTTGGCAAACGGTGTGTAACCCTTCGCTCTTTACGAGTGAACGAAGCTGGGTATATTCCGGCCCCATGTTGGCACGAGTCTTGATCCACTCGGGCTTGCGTTCGATTGGGGTCTCAGCATTGCGCGCCTCAATGCGCAGCATCTTGCGGCCATCGGGTGCAATTGTCATGCGCTCACCTTTGTTAACACTTCAAACAATTCACGTTCTAGAATTGGTGAAACTTCGGCAATTGTAATCTCTCGGTTTAACTCTCTAGCCATTGACGTAACATCGGCATCTGCGATTCCGCATGGCACGATCTGACTAAAGCCAGCCAAATCAGGGTTCACATTTAGCGCGAAACCATGCATGGTTACACCTTTAGCGACCCTGATACCGATCGCGGCAATTTTGCGATCGCCTTTTTCATCGCGCAACCAAACGCCAGAACGATCTGGGTACCTTAGCGCGGTGATACTAAATTGCTCGCAAGTTTTTATTAGAGCAGTTTCAAGCTGGCGCACAAATCCAACGACATCTAGTCGATTAGCTAATCTAACGATTGGGTACCCGACGAGTTGGCCGGGTCCATGCCAGGTAATTTTTCCGCCACGATCGACATCGATTACTGGAGTTGAATCCGTTGGCCGATCCGAGATAGCAGTGCGACGCCCAGCGGTATAAACCGATGGGTGCTCCAATAAGATCAGAGTGTTTGGTCGTTCATCAGCCACAATTTCAGCATGAAAATTCCGTTGGATTTTCAGCGCATTCTCATAATCGACTAGCCCACTGCGAGCTACCGCAATTTGGCCGGTAGTCAGAGCGGCTTCGAGGGTCATACCCGTTAGCCTAAAGGTAGAATCACGCTCATTACTAATCGAAGCGACGGACCTAATAGGTCTGGCGCAAAAAGGGGCCTGTTAAATGTCAGTTTCACCCATGGGCAGCAACACCATGCGTTCCAAGAGCAAGCCGATCGCCATCGCGATTTTGGTAGTTATTGCTTGGTTTGGCGTTACTGGTTTCTTCGGCCCACTTTTCGGAAAACTAACTTCGGTTCAAGAAAATGATAACTCGGCATTTCTGCCCGATAGCGCCGAAGCAACAAAAGCAGTTAAGTTGTTAGAAAGTTTTGCGGCCGGCGAATCTACAGCCTTCCCAACTTTGGTATTGCTTGAAGGCAGTGTCGGGCCAGAAGTTCTGCAACAAATTAATGCTCATCTTGAGACAGTTTCAGATATCAAACTAGGTGGAACCGATGTTCCACTTTCCAAGTACCTATTGCCAGGCAGCCAAGTCACAGCTTTCCCGGCGCCAGATGGTAAGGCAGTTCTGGCTTCGATTCTGTTAGATGGTGCGGCTATTGCCGAAGTGCTTCCGAATGACGAACCAGTGCTTCCGGCCATTGTTGAGGCGCTTCGCGAAGACTTCACGCCATTTGCTAAAGAGCTCGGCTTTGAATCATATGTAACTGGCGCTGGCGGACTAATCGGCGATCTATTTGGCGCATTTGGTGATCTTGACTCTTCACTTTTGTTAACCACTCTTGGTGTCGTCGCATTTATTTTGATCATTGTTTATCGTTCACCAATTTTGTGGGTATTACCGTTGCTATCTGCGTTGTTTGCGTTATCAACCGCCGGCGGAATCATTTATTTGTTGGCGAAAAAGAATGTCATTGATGTCAGTGGGCAATCGC
>RFRA01000172.1 GCA_009924725.1 Actinomycetota bacterium | reverse complement strand
TGCATGCAGCCCTTGCCATGGGTAACGAAGCTATTGCAGCTGAAAAATCCGCTGATATCGCCTTTATTGTCTGCGATGCGGGTTGGAAATACTTATCTACTGGGATTTATGGCGTTGCTAGCGAAGCCGCAACTGACGGCCTAGATACGCAGCTTTGGGCGTAAGCCTTCGATTATTTACCGCTCTTTTCGCATCGCCCGTTAGACTTCCACACATGAGTAACGCGCCAATCGGAATCTTCGATTCTGGCGTTGGCGGATTAACCGTAGCTCGCGCAATTCTTGATCAATTACCAAATGAATCCACGCTTTACATTGGCGATACAGCGCGCGGTCCATATGGCCCACGACCGTTGGCCGAAGTTCGTGAGTTCTCACTTGAGTTAATGGACTTTTTAGTTGAGCAAGGCGTAAAAGCAATTGTGATTGCGTGTAACACTGCAAGTGCTGCGATGCTACGCGATGCTCGCGAGCGTTACTCGATTCCAGTAATTGAAGTTATTCAACCGGCAGTACGTCGCGCAGTTGCAGCTAGCCGAACAGGTCGCATTGGCGTAATCGGAACTAAGGCAACAATTGATTCAGCCGCTTACTTAGATGCCTTTGCTGCGGCTCCCCACCTAGAGATTACTTCGATTGCCTGCCCGCGCTTTGTTGAATTCGTTGAACGCGGCGAAACATCAGGTGCTGAAATTACAAGAATTGCCAAAGAATATTTAGCTGAAGTAATGAAAGCCGATGTCGATACTTTAGTTCTGGGCTGCACGCACTATCCACTACTAACTGGTGTGATTTCATATGTGATGGGCAATAACGTTTCACTTGTTTCCAGCGCCGAAGAAACTGCCAAAGATCTTTATCGCATTCTGGTAGAAAGTGATTCATTGCGCACTAATCAGAACACATCAGCAACTCATCGCTTTTTGGCAACTGGCGATGCGGCAGCTTTTGAAACGCTAGCACGTCGATTCTTGGGCCCAGAAGTAGGTCAAGTAGAACATCAATCGTTAGCTTAACTTCAAGCTGATTTAAAAAACTTAATATTCATTAGCCAAATAACCGGAAGACAACTGAGGAAATGATGACAATTACACGTAATGATGGCCGAGCAGTAACTGATCTGCGCGAAATAAAGATCACTCGCAATTGGCTTGATCACGCTGAAGGCTCGGTATTAGTTGAGTTTGGCAAAACCCGGGTTCTCTGTGTTGCCTCATTTTCACCCGGTGTTCCGCGTTGGTTAAAGGACAGCGGTACTGGCTGGGTTACTTCAGAATATGCGATGTTGCCTCGCGCGACTCATACCCGTTCTGATCGCGAAAGTGTAAAAGGCAAATTGGGCGGTCGCACCCAAGAGATCTCTCGTTTAGTCGGACGATCATTGCGTGCAGTAATTAACACGAAAGAACTTGGTGAAAACACAATCGTTATTGACTGTGATGTCTTGCAAGCCGATGGTGGAACTCGTACTGCTGCAATTACGGGTGCTTACGTCGCGTTAGCTGATGCAGTCGCTTGGGCAAAGAGTCAAGGCCACATCAAAGCAACTGCTAATCCATTATCTGATTCAGTCGCAGCCGTAAGTGTTGGCATAGTCGGTGGAGTTCCAATGCTTGACCTTTGTTATGAAGAAGACGTTCGTGCAGATACCGATATGAATGTTGTTTGCAGTGGCGATGGCAGATTTATTGAAGTACAAGGAACTGCCGAAGGTGTGCCATTTGATCGAGATCTACTTAATCAATTATTAGATCTAGCAGTTGCTGGTTGCAAAGATCTAGGTAAACATCAAGCCGCGGCGCTAATTAAATAATTAGTAACCAGAAGTTTTGCTAGGAGAGTAATGAAAGATTTAGTTTTAGCTACGCGCAACAAAGGCAAGATCGAAGAATTCCGGCGTATCCTCGATGAATTAGCTCCTGGGAGTATTCACTTGCTTGGGTTAGAGCAATTTCCCGAAACAAGTGATGTAGACGAAACTGGTGATACTTTCGAAGAGAACGCATTGCTTAAGGCACGTTCAATCTGTGCTGAAACCGGGCTTCCTGCGATAGCTGACGACAGTGGTCTTTGCGTTGAAGCACTTTATGGCGCACCTGGAATTTATTCAGCCCGATTTGCGGGCACTCATGGTGATGACGCTGCAAATAACGCAAAACTTTTACAAGAGTTAATGCATGTGCCTGACGGGAAAAGAACTGCCTACTTCATTTGTGTGACCGCGCTTGTAATGCCCGATGGCCGCGAAGTCACCCGCGAAGGGCGTTTTTACGGCTCAATCGGCCACGAACCGATTGGTAAAAATGGCTTTGGGTACGACCCGCTATTTCAACCCGACGGATTGACTATCTCCAGCGCACAAATGAGCGCTTCCGAGAAAGATGCCATCAGCCATCGCGGAAAATCGCTGCGAGCAATAGCCCCGTTTGTCTTAGAAATGCT
>RFRA01000171.1 GCA_009924725.1 Actinomycetota bacterium | reverse complement strand
TCACCACCACCTGATTACGGCGTTTGGGCAGTAGTAATCTTCACCGCTGTTTTTTGCACTGCGATTGCTTTCATTGTGCAAACCTGGTCACAAGCTCATATGTCGGCAACCAAAGTCGCAGTAATCCTGACTATGGAAGTTGTATTCGCTGCGGTCTTTGCCATTATTTTTGGTGGTGAGCGTTTGACTCTTCAAGCCGCAATCGGTGGCGTTTTAGTTGTGGTCGCTATGTACTTAATAGTTCTAAAGGAAGCATGAGAGACTATCGCCATGAGAGTTGACCTTCGTTCGGACACCGTTACCGCTCCTTCAGCTGCAATGCGTGAAGCAATTGCCAGTGCCTCAGTTGGTGATGATGTTTATGGCGATGATCCAACAGTTAATTCGCTGGAAGAACGTGTTGCTGCCATGTTTGGCAAAGAAGCTGGTGTCTTTACGCCAACTGGTTCATTAGCTAATCAATTAGCAATTCGAATGTTGGTAGCTCCAGGTGAGGAACTTTTAGCTGAGACTAATTCACATATCGTTCGCGCCGAACTTGGGGCTGCGGCAGTTTTCTCTGGCATCACCACTCGTACGTGGCCGGCAATAAATGGTTTGTTAAAGGCCGCAGATGCGCTCGAAATTGCCCGCCCAGATTCTGGCCCATATCTAGTTTCGACAACAGCGATTGCAGTTGAAAATACGCATAACTTTGGGGGCGGCACCGTGCAACCCATCTCCGAAATTGCTGCCCTTCATACGGGTGCGCAAAAGCTTGGTTTAGCACTGCATCTAGATGGTGCCCGCATATGGAATGCCCATGTTGCTAGTGGAGTTTCATTCCTGGAATATGGAAAGTATTTCGACACCATCAGCGTCTGTTTATCTAAAGGTTTAGGTGCGCCAGTTGGTTCAATCATGCTTTCAACTAAGGAGCGTGTTGCTAAGGCTCGCGTCTGGCGCAAACGTTACGGCGCTGGTATGCGCCAAATTGGAATTCTCGCAGCAGCTGGTCATTACGCACTTGATCACAATATTGCACCGTTAGTCGAAGATCATCGTCGTGCCAAAGAGATTGCAGTTGCACTAAATGCGGTAGTTCCATCAGTAATTGATCCAGCAACTGTTCAGACAAATATCGTCGGTCTGGATTTAGCCGAATTAAATATTACTGCGGCTGAACTTGCCGCGCGTTGCAAAGCCGAAGGTTTACTTATTGGCGCACTTGGGCCAAAGTATGCGCGCCTAGTTACGCATTTAGATATTTATGATGCTGGCACAGCTTATGCAATCGATGTTTTAAAGCGCGCCCTCGTGGCTTAATAGCCATTCTTTTTTATTAACTCCGTAAGCATAGTTTCCGAGCGCACCACCACTTTTAACAATGCGGTGGCAAGGCACAACTAACATGATTGCATTCTTGGCACATGCAGTTCCAGCTGCACGTACTGCCGCCGCTGATCCAGCCCGGTCTGCTAAATCGGCATAAGTTATAACTGCCCCCGCTCTTACTTTGCGCATTGCTTTCCAGGCTGCTTGGGAAAATGTCGCACCTGACTGCCTAACTGAAATGCCATTAATCGCAGAAATATCACCATCAAAGTAATCCGCAATCAGATCACTAATAATCGGAATACTTTTTACAACTTTAATTTCGCGGCTTTGGTCAGAGACATCAAGCCCACTCTTAAGTGCAGAGATGTTTGAAAGATTTGCTCCGAGCAAGACGTGTTCATCAGCAATTAAATTTAGATTGCCGATCGGTGTCTTGCTGGTGGAAATTAAAAGCGTCACAGGTGAAACTTAACGGTCGCGCAACATCTCCGCTACTAAAAATGCCAACTCGAGTGATTGCGAATGATTTAGGCGTGGATCGCATGCGCTCTCATAGCGGGAAGCTAGATCCTCGTGTGAAATCTGCTCGCCGCCGCCTACGCACTCGGTGACATCATCACCAGTTAGCTCGATATGAATACCGCCTGGGTGTGTGCCCAGCGCCTTATGAACTTCGAAGAAGCCTTTAACCTCATCGAGCACATCATCAAATTTACGGGTCTTATAACCACTTGGCGCTTCGTAAGTATTGCCATGCATTGGATCGCAGACCCACAAAACTTTCGCACCCGACTTTGTTACACCATCTACTAAACCTGGCAGAACTTCGCGGATCTTGCCTGCGCCCATGCGCGTAATAAATGTTAAGCGGCCTGGTTCTCGATCTGGATCAAGGCGATCGATCAAAGTTAGGGCATCTTCAACTGTGGACTTTGGTCCTAGCTTTACCCCGATGGGGTTACGGATCTTTGACGCAAAATCAATGTGCGCACCATCTAGTTGACGAGTACGTTCACCGATCCAGAGGAAGTGCGCCGAAACATCGTAAGGAAGATCAGTACGTGAGTCGATCCGAGTTAACGCCTTTTCATATTCCAGAATCAAAGCTTCGTGGCTGGAGTAGAAATC
>RFRA01000018.1 GCA_009924725.1 Actinomycetota bacterium | reverse complement strand
CCACTTTCGGCGCGAGCAGCTCGGCCTAATTCCACGATTCGCTTAGTAAGTGCAACTTGAGCAGATAGCGTCTGATCAATCTTGGATTTATCAGCGACTGGGAAATTTGTTAAGTGAACCGAGGTGGCTGCATCTGCATCAACTGGGCGCACTAGAACTTGCCAAACTTCTTCGGTAATGAATGGCACCATTGGCGACATTAATTGGGTGAGAACAACAAGTGATTCATGCAAAGTCGCCATAGCAGCAACATCGCCATCCCAGAATCGGCGACGAGATCGACGCACGTACCAATTAGATAGATCATCGATGAATGCAGCTAGCGCTTTACCTGCGCGCTGTGAATCGAAATCACTTAGCGCTTCGTCAACTTCAATAATCAATGAATGCAATTCACTATTTATCCAGCGATCCATTAGTGGGCGAGTGGCCATCTCCGGAGCTTGGGACAGCTCAAAGTTTGCAGCTTGTGCGTATAGGGCATGGAAAGAAACTGTGTTCCAATAAGTTAATAGCGTTTTGCGAATAACTTCAGTGATGGCTTCGTGCCCAACTCGACGGGCAGACCAAGGTGAACCAGCAGCCAACATGTACCAACGAATGGCATCGGCGCCATGTTGTTCCATAAGTGCCATTGGTTCTAGAACATTGCCTAAGTGCTTACTCATTTTGCGGCCATCTTTATCAAGAATGTGACCGAGGCAGAGAACGGTTTTATATGATGATTGGTCAAAAACCAGCGTTCCTATAGTCATTAGCGTGTAGAACCAGCCACGAGTTTGATCGATTGCTTCGCAGATGAAATCAGCTGGGTAGGCCGCAGCAAACTTTTCTTGGGAACCTGCTATGTGTGGGTAACCAAATTGTGCAAACGGCATAGCACCTGAGTCATACCAACAATCAATTACTTCAGGGGTGCGAGTCATTGGTTGGCTACATTCTGAACAATTAAAGGAAATGTCATCAACGAATGGCCGATGCGGATCAAGGTTAGAAAGTTCTTGTCCAGCTAGTTCGCCGAGTTCAGCCAGGGAGCCAACACAAACTTCATGTTTATTCTCGCAACGCCAAATTGGCAGTGGAGTACCCCAAAAACGATTTCGGCTTAGCGCCCAGTCAATGTTGTTGTTTAGCCAATCACCATAACGACCAGTCTTAATGGTTTCTGGGTGCCAATCGGTCTTTTCATTCTCGCGAATGAGGGCATCCTTGATTGAAGTGGTTCGGATATACCAAGAAGGTTGTGCGTAATAAATCAATGCTGTGTGACAGCGCCAGCAATGAGGGTAGGAGTGTTCATATTGCACATGCTTATATAGAACGCCGAGCGACTTAAGTTCCTTAACCAACGGCTTGTCAGCATCTTTGAAGAAGAGTCCACCAACTAATTTAACTTCTGGTAAAAACTTGCCGTCAGGTGCAATTGGATTCACAACTGGCAAGCCATAAGAACGACAAACCGCTAAGTCATCAGCGCCAAATGCAGGGGATTGATGCACTAATCCAGTGCCATCTTCGGTAGTCACATAAGTTGCTAGAACTACGAAGTGGGAATCTGGAATTTCTACGAAATCAAATGGACGTTGGTACTTAGTATGTTCAAGCACGCTACCTGGCATGCTTTGTAAGATTTCCACTTCGCCCGTAAGGGCTGAAATCAGATTCTCGGCAACGATTAAAACTTCGCTACTAGAAACTTCATCTTGCATAGTTGTAACTTTTGCGACCACGTAGGTAACTTCCGGGTGTACGGCGATCGCAGTATTAGATACCAAAGTCCATGGCGTCGTTGTCCAAACTAACAATGCTGCGCCTAGTTCCTGCAGCGGCCCGCTAGTAACTGGAAAACGTACAAAGACCGAAGGATCAGTGACAGTTTCATAGCCTTGCGCTAATTCATGATCTGATAAACCGGTTCCACAACGAGGGCAATATGGTGCAACGCGATGATCTTGTACAAGTAAACCTTTTTGCCAAATCTCCTTTAAACTCCACCAAACGCTCTCGACATATTGTGGTGACATAGTCCAGTAAGCCTCTTCGAAGTCAACCCAGAAGCCCATGCGATTAGTCATGTCAGTAAATGCACCCACGTGACGTTGCACTGATTCGCGACACTTGTCATTAAAAGCAGCAATTCCAAATTTTTCAATGTCGCCTTTGCCGGAAAAACCAAGTTCTTTCTCAACTGCAATTTCAACTGGCAAACCATGGCAATCCCAACCGGCATTGCGAATTACTTGTTTGCCTTTCATGGTGTGAAAGCGCGGGAAAACATCTTTAAATACGCGCGCTTCAATGTGGTGCGTTCCAGGTAAGCCATTAGCAGTCGGGGGACCTTCGTAGAAAGTCCAGGTGTCAGCACCATTTCGGTTGCTCACTGATTCTTCGAAGACTGAATTTTCTTTCCAAAAAGTCAGGATGGAACGCTCCATGGCAGGCAGATCAATAGCTGCTGGAATTGCACGAAATGTCATTTACTTCTCCATCTTCATAACTTTCGAAAATGGAGGGACGGGTTTCGCAACTTAGCGATCACCGCGGTACCACCCGCCTTATCCATCGCTTGACTGCCAACAGTCAAAGAAACGATAGATCACTTATTCATTAGCGTTCACTGTCCAGTTCTACCGCGGCAGTCGCCGCCTCTTCTGGAACGCTCTCAGGTGATGGCCTGGTCAATGCGCTTTGAACCTAGGCGAATTCTATTCCAAGCGATGGCTGGCTACCAAAATTTATGTGACTTTGCCTAAATTTCACTTTCTTTAAAAAACGCAGCGGTGGCGCGAGTGGCATTTAGCGCTTATTGGGCATAAGGTGCCCCGCGTGCCTACCAAAAAAAGTGCTAAACCTGCTGTGAAGAAAGCGCCTGCCAAAAAGGCAGCCCCAGCGAAGAAAGTTGTAGTAAAGAAGGCCGCGGCCAAGAAAGCCGCCCCAGCCAAGAAAGCCCCAGCCAAGAAAGTTGCGCCAGCTAAGAAAGTTGCGCCAGTTAAGAAGGCCAAGACCAGTGTTGCTCGACCTGCTGCAACTAAGCCAGCTTCGAGCAAAACAATTGGCAAACCATTTCCAGCCAAAGCCGGATCCAAAACCACAATTAGCGTTGATGAAAAGTCACAAACTGTAAGTGTAAATACCGTTGTAATTGCACCAGTTGAAGTTGTGGTCGAAGAGCGACGACTAGTGATGCCACCTCCACCGCGTCCGAATAAGAGTAGTAAGAAGATTGCACCTCTGAAGCCGCTAAAAGCTGCACCATCTCCATTGGTTGCTGCTGAAAGTGAAGGCGCATGGACAGCGGCTGAACTCAAGGCAATTCGCAACGAGATTTCAAAAGAGCTAAAGCGCTTGAAAGAAGAATTAGCAAAAGTTGAAATTGAGATGGATGATTTGATTCATTCCTCATCTGAAGGTGCTGGCGATGATCAAGCTGATGCTGGTACGAAGACTTTCGAACGCGAACATGAAATGTCACTTGTGATCAACGCACGCGACATGGTTCTACAAACTGAACGCGCCCTTGAGCGAATCGATACTAAAAGTTATGGCCTTTGCGAAGAATGTGGAAACACAATTGGCAAAGCCCGCTTACAAGTTTTCCCACGCGCAACGCTCTGCATGATCTGCAAAGCTAAGGAAGAACGGCGCTAACGTGCGCCGCCTCTATTTAGTTGCGGCACTAACCTGGGCGCTGGACGTAGCTTCCAAGATTTGGGCAGTAAATAATCTTTCATCACGCAATCCAGTTGAAATTCTGGGCCCTTTCTTCCAACTTACTTTGGTAAGAAACCCTGGGGCTGCCTTTAGTTTTGCAACTGGGGCGACCATAGTTTTCACCGGTATTGCCGTCGCAGCAGTAGTCGCAATCATTTTTTACAGCAGCAAAATAACCTCATTAGGCTGGGCAAACACCCTTGGTTTACTGCTTGGCGGCGTCCTAGGCAATTTAACTGATCGACTATTTCGAAGCCCAGGCTTCCTAAAAGGCGAAGTAATTGACTGGCTCGAATTAACTCATTGGCCAGTATTTAACTTGGCGGATAGCGCGATCGTAGTTGCTGCGTTCCTAGCAATAGTCTTAACAATTAGAAATGTTGGGCCAGTTAATGTCGCAAAGTAATTTTGGTCCGGGTAAAATTGGTCGCGAATCGCGGACTCTGGCAGTTCCTGAGGGTGTAGCTGGCGAAAGAATCGACAGTGCATTAACTCGAGTCTTGGGGTTATCTAGAACTGCAGTCGTACGTCTTCTAGAAGATGGCGACATCACAACTGATGGTCGCGCACTCCAAAAGTCTGAACGTGTTGAAGCCGGCCAAGTAATTCAAGTGCTATTGCCGGCTCCGCTAAATCCGGATCCAATCCCATTGACGCCAATCGAAGGTCTAACCGTTGTTTATGACGATGATGCAATTGTGGTTATTGATAAACCAGTTGGTTGCGCCGCGCATCCGAGCCCTGGCTGGACTGGACCAACTGTTGTCGGTGCACTAACTGCAGCCGGGTACACGATTACGACAACCGGACCTGCCGAACGTGCGGGCATTGTTCATCGCCTCGATGTTGGAACTTCCGGGCTAATGGTGGTTGCAAAATCTGATCAGGCTTATCACGTGTTAAAAGATGCATTTCGTGATCGCACTGTTGAAAAGATTTATCATGCTCTAATTCAAGGACATATTGATCCTTCTAGTGGCACCATTGATGCTCCGATTGATCGTCACCCAAAAGAAGACCATCGTTTTGGCGTAGTTGCAAATGGCAAGATCAGCATTACTCACTATGAAGTTATTGAATATTATCGATCAGTTTCCCTAGTTCAAGTAGAACTCGAGACTGGCCGAACACACCAGATTCGGGTTCACTTCTCAGCGCTTCATCATCCGCTAGTTGGCGATACAACTTATGGCGCAGACCCAGTATTGGCCAAAAGTTTAGGCATGGCGCGACCTTGGCTCCATGCCTTAGAACTACGATTTGCCCACCCGATTACTGGGGCACCAATGTCGTTCAAGGCACCATATCCAAGTGACTTGCAAGCTTCGTTGGGGCTGCTCAGCGACGCGGTTCTTCCCTAATTACCAGTTTCCGGAAAGAAGATCGATAGCTAAATGTCTGACTCATTCGTTCACTTACACGTGCATACCGAGTACTCGATGCTCGATGGTGCGGCGCGCGTTGGCGAATTAGTTCAAGCAGCAGCAGAACAAGAGATGCCTGCGATTGCCATGACCGATCATGGAAATGTTTTTGGTGCTTTTGATTTTTATAAGCAAGCCACTAAAGCTGGCATTAAGCCAATCATCGGCATCGAAGCCTACGTTGCTCCCGAATCTCGATTCAATAAGAGTCGCGTTAAGTGGGCAGATGGCGGCGAAGATGATGTTTCAGGCGGTGGCTCATATACCCACATGACGATGTTGGCCGAAAACAATGTAGGGCTGGCAAACCTTTTCCGATTATCTTCGTTAGCATCACTTGAAGGTTTCTATTACAAACCACGAATGGATCGCGAGTTACTTTCTAAGTATGCCGAAGGAATCATCGCAACCACTGGTTGCCCTGGCGGTGAAATTCAAACTCGCTTACGGATGGGTGCATACAAAGAGGCGCTACGTGCAGCAAGTGATTATCGCGATATTTTCGGTGCCAATAATTTCTATTTGGAATTAATGGATCATGGAATTCAAATCGAAACTCGGGTTAAAGCAGATTTATTGAAATTAGCAAAGGAACTTAAGTTGCCGCTACTGGCAACCAATGATCTGCACTACACCGCTAAAGCTGATGCCAAGTCACATGAGGCATTGCTTTGCGTGCAATCGGGTTCAACTTTGGCTGATCCAAAACGCTTTAAATTTGATAATGATGAATTTTATTTAAAGACACCAGCTGAGATGCGCGAACTCTTTAGAGAGTTGCCTGAAGCGTGTGATAACACTTTGCTGATCGCCTCACGCTGTGAAGTTAAGTTGCGCGAAAACGAAAATTTGATGCCAGTGTTTCCAGTCCCTGCCGGTGAAACCGAAGTTACCTGGCTAGTCAAAGAATCTCAGGCAGGTTTAGCTCGTCGGTTAAATGGTGAAGTCCCTGCGGCATACTCCGAGCGTTTGAATTATGAACTAGAAGTTATGAACAAAATGGGTTTTCCAGGCTACTTCTTAGTGGTTGCCGACTTAGTTTCACACGCGCAAAGCCAAGGGATTCGAGTTGGCCCTGGTCGCGGCTCTGCGGCTGGTTCGTTAGTTGCTTACGCATTGGGTATCACTGGGCTGGATCCAATTGAACATGGGCTTTTGTTTGAGCGATTCCTAAATCCAGAACGTATCTCAATGCCTGATATCGATCTGGACTTCGATGAACGTCGTCGCAGCGAGATGATTCGATACGCCACCACAAAATACGGGGAAGATCGTGTTGCCCAAATCATCACTTACGGCACCATCAAGTCTAAGCAAGCAATTAAAGATTCAACACGCGTGCTCGGCTATCCATATGCAATTGGTGAACGGTTAACTAAAGCTCTGCCGCCAGCTGTGATGGGTAAAGATATTTCGTTAGGCGGGGTGTTTAATCCACAAGATGATCGCTATGGCGAAGCAAATGAATTTCGCCAACTCTATGAAACTGACCCTGATAGCAAAGTTGTAGTTGACACTGCTCGCGGCCTGGAAGGGCTAAAGCGACAGTGGGGAGTTCACGCAGCTGGAGTTATTCTTTCGGCTCAACCATTACTCGATGTAATTCCAATTCATCGTCGCGAAGCTGATGGTGCGATTATTACTCAATTCGATATGGGTGCTTGCGAAGCAACTGGCTTGCTAAAAATGGACTTCTTAGGACTACGAAACCTTTCAGTTCTCGATGATTGCTTACTTAATATCAAGGCCAATCGCGGCGAAGACGTTGTACTAGAAACCCTCAAGCTCGATGATCAGAAAACTTATGAACTACTTGCGCGTGGCGATACCTTAGGTGTGTTTCAGCTCGATGGTGGGCCAATGCGCGCACTACTTAAGAGTTTGGCGCCAGATTCATTTGCTGACATCTCAGCGGTGATTGCTCTTTATCGTCCGGGCCCAATGGGCGAGAATGCACACAATAACTACGCCGATCGCAAGAATAAGCGTAAACCGGTTGAACCAATTCATGCTGAACTGGAAAAGCCACTCGAAGAAATTCTGGGTGACACTTACGGGCTAATTGTTTATCAAGAACAAGTTATGGCTATCGCCCAAAAAGTTGCGGGGTTCTCACTGGGCCGCGCGGATCTATTGCGTAAAGCGATGGGTAAGAAAAATCGTGATGTTCTAGATAAAGAGTATGTTCACTTCGAAAGTGGCATGCACGAGAACGGTTTTTCACCCGCCGCAATCAAGCGTCTTTGGGACGTTCTGATTCCGTTCTCAGATTACGCATTCAACCGCGCACATAGCGCTGGCTACGGCATGGTTTCATATTGGACAGGTTATCTAAAAGCTAATTACCCCGCTGAATACATGGCAGCACTTCTTACAAGTGTTCGCGACGATAAAGATAAATCAGCGCTCTATTTATCGGAATGTCGCCGAATGGGCAGCAAGGTTCTGCCACCTGATGTCAATGAATCAAATGCCGAGTACACCCCACGCGGAACCGATATCCGATTTGGGTTAGCTGCAATTCGAAATGTAGGCGAGGGCGTGGTCGCATCAATTAAGGCTGCGCGCGAAACTAAAGGCCGCTTCACTTCTTTCGGCGATTTCTTAGCCAAAGTCGATGCTCAAGTTTGCAATAAGAAAACCATCGAATCGTTGATTAAAGCTGGTGCTTTTGACTCGCTAGGCGAGTCTCGTAAAGGTCTAATGAGCATTCATCTAGAAGCAATTGATTCGGTAATCGAAAGCAAGCGTGCCGAAGCGATTGGCCAATTCGATTTATTCGGCGGCGATAGCATCACATCAGTTGCAACCATGGAAGTAGAAGTGCCAACCGGCGAGTGGGATAAAGCGTTGTTACTGAGCTATGAACGTGAAATGTTAGGTCTATACGTTTCTGATCATCCGCTTCTAGGTGTTGAACACATTTTGCGAGCCAGCGTTTCGAAATCAATCTCTGAATTAATTGATGAAGGTGGCGATCATGAGCAGATTGTGACCATCGGCGGTTTAATCACTGGGATCACGCGCAAGATAACTAAG
The DNA here is from genome assembly GCA_009924725.1 of Actinomycetota bacterium. Taxonomy (GTDB): domain Bacteria; phylum Actinomycetota; class Actinomycetes; order Nanopelagicales; family Nanopelagicaceae; genus Planktophila. The sequence goes on along the minus strand of RFRA01000018.1, from coordinate 3,623 downwards.
ACTGGCTCGAATTGGGCGGTAGTAAATATCGAGGATCTCGAAGGAGCTCTCGAAGTTTTATTTTTCTCAAATACTTACAATCAATATGCGCTGACTCTGACCACAGATCGTGTTGCACTAATTCGTGGTCGCGTTGATCGCCGCGAAGACCAACTGCGTTTTACTGCTTTAGAAGTTACTTTCCCCGATATCTCACAAGGTCCAGTTGGTCCACTAGTAATCACGATGCCCGTGGCTCAATGCACACCGCCTATCGTTGATCGATTGAAAGAGATCTTGCGCACGCATCCAGGAAAGCGTGAAGTTCATCTGCAGTTAGAAGAACCCTCTGGTAACACAGTTATGAAGCTGGAATTTAAGGTCACATCATCACCAAGTTTGAGCGCCGATCTCAAAGCGATCCTTGGCGTTAATTGTCTGCAGAACGTATAGCTCTTAGAAGTAGAATAAGGGGGTGATTCGAACCCTCGATCTGCGTAGTCGCAAGTTAAGTAAAGCGGAGATTAACCGCGAGATTCCGCGTGCTCGATTAGATGTTGAGACTGCCATGGTCGCTATTGCGCCAATTCTCGAGCGAGTTAAAAATGGCTCTGAAGAAACTTTACGCGAATTAGCTCAAGAATTTGATGGCGTAAAACCTGCCAATATTCGGGTGCCGCAAGCTGCTCTAGATCAGGCGCTAAGTGAACTAGATCCCGCAATTCGTGCAGCTTTAGAACTTTCCATCTCGCAAGTTCGAAAAGTTCATGAAGATCAAGTACGCAGCGTCAAAACAGTCCAAGTAATTGACGGTGGAACCGTCACTGAAAAGTGGATTCCGGTAGATCGAGTTGGGTTGTACGTTCCAGGTGGACGAGCGGTATATCCAAGTAGTGTCATGATGAATGTTGTCCCTGCTCAAATTGCTAAAGTTTCTAGCATTGCTGTCGCATCGCCACCGCAAAAAGAGTTCGGTGGACTGCCGCACCCAACCATTTTGGCAACTTGTGCACTGCTTGGCATCACTGAAGTTTATGCAGTTGGGGGAGCGCAAGCGATTGCACTATTTGCATACGGAATCGAAGGTTTCTGCGAAAAGTGTGACTTAGTAACTGGTCCGGGAAATATTTATGTGGCAGCAGCCAAGCGAGCACTCCGTGGCGTTATTGGTATTGACTCCGAAGCTGGACCAACTGAAATTGCAATTTTGGCTGACGAGACCGCATTAGCCAGTGATGTTGCTGCAGATTTAATTAGCCAGGCCGAACACGATCCAATTGCGGCGGCAGTATTGGTAACAACTTCGATTGAGCTAGCGAATTTTGTCCAAAGCGAATTAAAGGCTCGCGTTGCGGCCACAAAACATAGCGAGCGAATTGCCACGGCTCTATCTGGCATTCAGTCCGCAATTGTCCTAGTTGATTCGATTTCACAAGGCCTAGATGTAGTTAATGCCTATGCGGCCGAACACTTAGAGATTCAAACAAAGAATGCAGCCAGCGATGCCGAACAAATTCGAAATGCTGGTGCCGTATTTATCGGCCGATTTACGCCAGTCTCATTAGGTGACTATGCAGCTGGCTCAAACCACGTGCTACCAACTGGCGGTTGCGCTTGTCACTCAAGTGGCTTATCCGTGCAAACGTTTTTACGTGGCTTGCACTTTGTCTCTTACAACCAAGCAGCCTTTCTTGATTTAGTTCCAACTGTTGTGACTTTAGCTAATTCTGAGGATTTACCTGCGCACGGTGAAGCAATGACTGCGCGCTTGGAACAATTATGAGTAGTTCAAATACTTGGCCAGATTGGCTCCCGCTTCGTGAACCGCTCAAGCCAATGTCGCCATATGGTGCGCCGCAAGTTCCGGCAAGTGCTCAACTAAATACCAATGAGAATCCTTTCGCGCCATCAACTGAATTAGTTGCCGCAATTGCTAAACGAGTAGCTGAAGTTAGCGCAACGCTGAATCGATACCCAGATCGTGATGCGATCGCGTTACGTGCTGGGCTGGCTAAATACATAACAGCTCAGAGTAGCGTTTCTTTAGACGTCAATAATCTTTGGGCCGCTAATGGCAGCAACGAAATAATTCAATCTATCTTCCTGGCATTTGGGCGCGAGAGCGCTCTTGGTTTCACGCCTTCTTATTCAATGCATCCGCTTATCGCAAGAGTAACTTTAGTTAAATGGTTAGATGGAAAACGCCGCGATGATCATTCCCTTGATGTTGCCGTTGCTGCCCAGCAAGTTCTAACTACAAAGCCAACCCTGACCTTTATTACTACGCCAAATAATCCCACTGGTTCAATTGTTAAAATTTCAGAGATCGTCGAACTAGCAAAAGCTACTGCTTCAGTTGGTGGCTTGCTGGTAGTAGATGAGGCTTACGCCGAATTTTCAAGTGAAATATCGGCAGTTACGTTGATTGCGCAATATCCCAATGTGATTGTTATTCGTACCATGAGTAAAGCATTCGCTTTTGCTGGTGCTCGACTTGGTTATTTAATTGCAGATCCTGCTGTGATCGATGCGCTGCAACTAGTCCGTTTGCCGTATCACTTAAGCGCAATTACCCAAGCAGTGGCTGAAGTAGCACTTTCTTTTTCTGATGAACTCTTAGCGGGTGTTGATACCTTAATTGCCCAGCGCGAGATCGTGCAGGCTGGGTTAAGCAAGTTAGGTTTAACTATCACGCCGAGTGCGGCTAACTTTTTGCTCTTTGGTGGCTTTAACCAACCAGCAGATCAGCTCTGGCAGAAATTACTAGATCGCGGCATCTTGATTCGAGATGTGGGATTATTAGGTCAACTGCGCGTAACCATCGGCACTGCTGCCGAGAATCAAGCATTCCTATCGGCCCTAACCGAAGTTCTAGCAGAAGGAGATAAGTGAATGAGAACTGCCCGCGTCGAACGAAAGACTAAGGAATCTCATGTCCTCGTCGAATTAAATTTAGATGGCGTTGGCTCAATCAATGTTGACACCGGTGTGCCATTTTTCGATCACATGCTCTCGCAACTAGGTAAGCATTCAGGCTTTAATTTGACGGTAAAGACCACCGGCGATGTTGAAGTTGATTCACACCACACAGTTGAAGATACTTCACTCGCATTTGGCCAAGCACTTCGCGAGGCGCTCGGCGATAAAGCTGGTATCCGCCGTTTTGGCGACGCGATGGTTCCACTTGATGAAGTACTAGTTCAAGCAGCAGTTGACCTCTCGGGACGACCATATTTAGTACACCGTCAACCCGAGATCGTAGAGTTAATCGGTACTTTTGATACCACTCTCGGAAAACATATTTGGGAATCAATTGTGGCTGAAGCACACATCGCACTTCACATTCGGGTTCTCGAAGGTCGCAATGCGCACCACGTTTTCGAAGCCCAATTTAAAGCTGTGGCGCGTGCATTGCGTGATGCGGTTTCACTAGATGGTCGCGTCTCTGGAATTCCATCAACTAAGGGTTCGCTGTAGGTCATCATTGATTGCAATTCTTGATTACGGCTCCGGAAATCTACGATCAGCAGAACGAGCATTTGCGACCTCCGGTCACGAAGTAGTTGTAACTGCTGATCGTAAAGTTGCCCTCGAAGCAACTGGTTTGGTTATCCCGGGTGTTGGTGCATTTGCTGCCTGCATGA
>RFRA01000170.1 GCA_009924725.1 Actinomycetota bacterium | reverse complement strand
AAAGCTTGCCATTGAAGAGGTGTACGAACTTTTCCCACGTTTAGCCGAGCGTAGTAAACAGTTGGCCGGCACGCTTTCAGGTGGCGAGCGCCAGATGTTGGCAATTAGTCGCGCCTTGGTTTCCAGACCAAAACTACTTCTGCTCGATGAGCCTTCACTTGGATTAGCGCCACTAGTGGTTGAACAAATTATTCAAACTGTTAACGACCTCTGTCGCAAGAGTGGCTTAACTGTTTTACTTGTTGAGCAAAATGCCAACACCGCACTTGCAGTCGCCGACTATGGAGTTTTGCTTTCCCTCGGAAAAGTTGTGGCAAATTTACCGGCCGCCGAACTTAAAGCAGATGCATCTTTGCGCGCTGCTTACTTGGGATACTAGGAGGTCGCGCGGCGTGGATCAATTCTTATCAGCGGTTTTTGCGGGCACCTCTCGTGGTGCCATCTATGCTCTTGTAGCACTTGGGTTGGTACTTGTTTGGCGCGGTGCCGGCGTAATTAATTTTGCCCAAATGGGTCAGGCCATGTTTAGTACTTACGTTGCCTCAACCTTGATTATGAATGGCTACTCATATTGGATTGCTTTTTTCGTAGCGCTAATTGTCGGCACCATACTTGGCGCAGCCGTTGATTTATTTGTCATGCGTCCGCTATCTGGCAAACGTAGCTCAGCCATGTTGGCTAGCCCGGCAATGCGCAGCACAATTCCAGTAATTGCATCCCTTGGCATCGTAGGAATTTTACAAGCAGCGGCTGGCATGATTTGGGCGGCTGAAGAGCGCGGTTTCCCAACTCCAGTTAATGCCTTGGGCCTAACAATTGGTGGCAATGTGATGCCATTTACTGCCTTCGACCTATTTGTAATTGGAATTGTCATGTTTGTTTTACTAATTACAACTATTTTCTTTCAGAAAACCGGAATGGGATTGGCAATGCGTGCCAGTGCACTTAACCCAGAAGTGGCGCGCTTAAGTGGAATTAGAACTAGCTCAGTGCGCACCTTAAGTTGGGCCATATCAGGTGCTGCTTCATCTCTGGCTGGCTTATTGGTAACACCGAGTGCGAATTTATCGCCAAATACCCTTGATCTAATTCTCATTATTGGCTTCACCGCAACTGTAATTGGCGGCTTAGATAGCCTTCCGGGTGGCGTAATTGGTGGATTTATTCTGGGTCTCGTAATCTCATTTGTAAATGTCTATCGATCACCATCGGATATCTTCTTAGCAATTTTAGTGCTACTGCTTATTGTCTTACTGGTTCGCCCACAAGGCTTGTTAGGCAGCAAAGAGGTGCGCCGTGTTTAAGCGCATCCAAGCTGGCAACATAATTAAGACAGTTGTGTTCTTTGCGATAATTTTTTACTTAGGCAAAGTTTTTGATCCTTACAACCAGGGTCAACTTTCAGTGGTATTGATGTACTTCATTGGAATATTGTCGATCACTTTCTTGACCGGGTTATCTGGTCAGATTTCACTTGGTCAAGGCGCATTGATGGCAGTCGGTGGATATACCTGTGCACTTGGAATTTTAAATCTTGGGCTTAATTATTGGCAATCAATTATTTTTTCAGTGCTTGCTTCCCTAATTGCCGGTTGGATATTAGGCATAACCGCTGCTCGATTATCAGGCCCATACTTGGCCGGCACAACTTTGGTGATCGCGCTTGCAATCCCATCACTTGCAAATCGCTTTGAATCTGTATTCGGCGGCGATGTTGGCTTAAATGTTGAATTTGGCGTTCCTCCTCAGTGGTTAATTAAGCTCATCGGTGAAATTGGATTTGAACAGTGGCAACTATTTGCCACCTTGCCTTTTGCTTCAATAGCTTTATATTTCGCTCTGAATTTGTTTAAGTCACGTACTGGTCGAAGTTGGCGCGCCGTTCGTGACCACGAAATTGCGGCGTCGCTTGCTGGCATCAATGTGCAACGAATGAAGATTTTTACTTTTGTGGTTGCCTCAGGTTTTGCTGGTTTAGCTGGTGCCATGTATGGCTTGCGTGGAATTGTTGGACCTAGTGTTTATCCGATTTCGCTTTCACTTACCTTGCTAACTGGAGCCGTTCTGGGTGGATTGAGAAGTATCGAAGGCGCCTTTATCGGCGCAGTGCTGGTCGTCTTCTTGCCGGATTTAATAGAAACCCTAAGTGGAACTTGGGAAATTGCCCCTCAGATCGGTAACTACCTACCTGCCATGGTCTCGAGCGTATTGCTGATTCTGACCGTAGTCTTAAACCCGGCTGGGATCGCCGGCGGGTTACACCACCGCAAATCGCGCCACAAATAGCCTGATCAAGCAACGCCCTAATAACGATTGCCGCGTGTATGGGTCATTTTGTTCACTTTCTGTTCACCCTCTGCTACTTTGAGCGTGTTCTGGATCACCCTTGGTCCAGTTTCTGTCCAAGAAGCGCACTTGCTAATTGGCGGTAAATCTAAATAGAAAGAGTGAACGCAGTGAATATACGTGCATCTCTATCTCGCAA
>RFRA01000169.1 GCA_009924725.1 Actinomycetota bacterium | reverse complement strand
AAATCTCGACATCTTCAGTTGTTGGCTTTGGTTCGGCATTGCCTAGTGAATCCACAATCTCTGAATAAAGATAAATCGTGCCTTCGTAGTTTGGAAGTGAACAAGTTAGTGTGCCACTAGTAGTTGGAGCAGAATAGGTTCCGCACAACACCTGATTACTTAGATTAGAACTTGTGCTGTAATAAACGTTGATTGCGCTAGCGCCACCAACTCCTGAACCGCCTGGCGTAAAGCCCACTGTAATGCTTGATGCATTTGTGTAGTTCACGGAGGAGACTGTGTATTTTGGCGATACCGAAGAAATAGTTGAGGTTAGATAAGGAGCTTGCCATCCGCCCGGACTGGTAAGAACATCAGATTTTATTCCTGCTTGATCAACAATGACAGGAAAACTCACATAGTTTTGGCCTGGCGTTAAGCCAGATACAACCACCGAATTCATGCCTGCCACGGCAACACCTGTCGCTTTTGCCACAATACTGCTCGATAATGCAGGTTGCGATATAACGGTGTCGGCGCTCGGAGCGACAACACTCGCGCATACTTGTGCTACACAAATGTAAACCAACAAATAGTAGGTGCCGGAATCTGAAGAATTAAAGCTAACGGTTGAGCTCGCGGTTGCTGGAGTTGATGAGTAATTCAAACTTGTTGGAACTGAGGTAATTGAGCTTACTGTCACTGATTTGAAAAGGTTCACACCCGCAAACTGAATACACGTGTAGTTATTGCTCGCTACGGAACACGCGTGTGTAGTTGCTAACTCGCCGAATGTGACCCCATAGGAACTGGTAGTTAAAATGTAATACTGCGAAGATGTTGAATTTGTGAATTCAACCGGAGCATAGTTGGAGCCATTGTTGACAGTGTCTAAGTATGTTTTAGACCATGAGGCTGTTCCAATAGCAACGCAACCGGTAAAAGTAGATGAACATCGAGAGAGAGTTGCTGACGCAACCATTCTAGATCTGTAAGTTTGATCATCTCCACCTGCGGTAAAACTCAAGGCTTTGATTATCGATGGCGCAGATAACGTGATTCTCATTTTTGCATCGTTGTCATAACTTACAAAAACTGAACTTGAATTATCATCGCAGGCAGTCGCAACGCCTTGACCAGATGGGCTGCCTAAAGTTGCTGTCGTAGTGCAACCATTTGTGCCAAATGAGGCAATACTTGCGTTCGCGTTACTCAGATTGAGTTTTGGAAATACAACTGGCAGCGTTTGAAAAACACTTAGTAACAAGGTGAACGAGATGAAAACGCTAACAAAGTGAGAACGCTTTGCAAGACTTGCTTTCATTTCATGGCTCCAGGACATTAGGTGTCACCCTCTGGGTTAGCCCTATGCCGAAATACGGGGGTGCCTTCCAAAAGGAGTTTTATAGACCCCAATTCTAGACTATGATTCTAGAATGGCAGTACAAAACCCAGCCACGCTCAGCCCAGTTGAGGTCGTAAATAGCCTTTTTGAGGCCCAATTCGACTTAGATAGCGATGTGGCTAGGTCAACGGTTCACCCAACAAAGTCGAAATTGATTGACACCACGGCTGTCCTTTTAAAAACCCACAAGACAGGCGAAATTACCGTCGATATGGTTTTGGCTGCGGCCGGTATTTCAAAAGGTTCGCTTTATCACCACTTTGAAGATCTCGATGAACTAATTGAGACCGCCATGCTTGAGCGATATGCCAGGTGGGTAGATGTCAGCGTCGAGGCGATGACTCATATTTTGACCACAGCTAAAGCACCAAAAGATATCTACTTGGGGTTGGTCGAAATTACTAAGCGCACCCAAGATCCAAAGTTAAGTGGTGAACGTTTCTACCGTGCTGAAGTTTTAGCTATGGCAAGTTCACGCCCACGCTTTGCTAAGCAGTTAGCCGAAATTCAACAGCATCTAACTGATGCGCTCACTGACTTGATTCGCGATGCTCAAGATCAAGATTATTACCGTAAAGATATCGATCCAAAAGCAATCGCTGTTTTTATTCAGGCTTACACGATGGGCAAAATAATTGACGATTTCAGCCCTAGCCCAGTTGACCCGGAAAATTACGCAAACTTAATTAACACAATCATTAAAGAAATTTTCATGACTAAGTAATTGGTAACAAAAAGCCCCTCCGCATTAATCGCGGAGGGGCTTTTTTTAATTACGGCTTAGTTATCAGGGCCTGCTGTGGTCTTCTGGATCTGCATCAAGAATTCCACATTCGACTTAGTGCCCTTCATCTTTTCAAGCAATAGCTCAAGTGCTGCTTGTGGCTCAAGTGCATGAAGTACGCGACGAAGTTTCCAGACAATGTTGAGCTCCTCAGTACCCATAAGAATTTCTTCTTTACGAGTACCTGAAGCAACAACGTTAACTGCTGGGAAGATTCGCTTATCGGCCATCTTGCGATCAAGGATAAGTTCCATGTTTCCGGTGCCCTTGAACTCTTCGAAGATAACTTCATCCATGCGAGAACCAGTATCAACGAGCGCGG
>RFRA01000168.1 GCA_009924725.1 Actinomycetota bacterium | reverse complement strand
GCCAGTTTACGGAAACCCGTGTAATCAAGTACTGCCCAAGAGATGGCAGGCCACATATCGTTGAATTGCCAGAGAATTGCGCCGCTACAAGTTTCGTAAAGACTACGGAAATGCTTTAGTCCAATCTCAACTGCGCGAGCTTGACCAAGAGCTGCCGCGAAATACCATGCGTGTCCGCGGGTTGGCGGATTAGCGAACTCGCGAGATAGACCGGCTGCAATTTTGCTCATGCCATCGAAAGCGCGTTGGTGATAAGCGACCTCTGGTGAAGTGGCGACTAAATCATCAGTGCCGATTGCACGAGTAAGCATTGACCATGAACCTGGCCCGTTAAAACCGAATTCAGCGGCAAAACTAGGGGAGTATTGCTCGTAACGTTCATAACCAGTTTCATTCCAGACATCCCAAATATGAATTGTTCCGGAATCGAAAGATTTCACATTATCTGAGTGGGTACTAAACGGAGAACCTGGAATATATGGTCGAGTTTGATCGATCTTGGCCAAGGTATTTGGAATTGTTTGGCGATAGAACGTTTCACCCCATGGGCGATTTTCCAACGTTTCTTGCCAACCCCAATATTGGAAGCCCTCGATACATTCGTTGCCACCATTCCAAATAACCAATGAAGGGTGGCTGGCCAAGCGACGAACATTCTCGTCAACTTCTGCTTCAACTTCTTCAAACATTTCTGGGATTTCTGGATAAGCGGCGCAAGCAAATAGGAAATCTTGCCAAACTACTATTCCTTCTTGGTCACAAAGATCATAGAAGTCATCTGATTCGTAAAGTCCCCCGCCCCATACTCGAATGCCGTTGATATTTACTTCCAACATATCCTTGATGCGTTGGTGGTAGCGCTCGCGAGTAACTCGGGTTGGGAACGGATCATCTGGAATCCAGTTAGCGCCACGAATCCAAAGCCGCTCGCCATTAACTTTGATTGCGAAATGATTTTTGCCCGGTGCTGATTCTGAAGTATCTAGCTCTACCAAGCGGAAGCCAGTTTGCTTGGTGTCAACTTCTAGTTCCTTGCCATCGGAAGCAATTAACGAAAATTCAACATCATAAAGAGTCTGAGCACCACGACCACGCGGATGCCAGATCTGCGCATTTGGTACCGCAAAATCCAGATCAGTTTGAGCGCCCGTTACCGCTTTCTCTTGCCGGATTAAGACTTCTCCGCTTTTGCTCTTGACGGTTACGGCGACTTTCTTTCCAGCTAAATCACCGGCAGATTGAATCTGCGCGGATAGATGTGGGACGCCATTGATCAAGGTTGAAGTTACGGCAGTATTTTCGAGATAGGCATCGGTCCAGGTGTGAAGAAGTATTGGTTTCCAAATACCTGAAGAGATAGTAATGGGACCCCAGTCCCAGCCGTAACTACAAGCCATCTTGCGTTGGTAGTTATAAGGCATCTCATATGGACGGGGATAAGCGGTTCCGAGCGCAGCTAATTTAGATTCCGCATCGGAAAGCGGAGCTGCAAAGGAAATCTTGAGACTTACGTCGCCAGCCTTTAGCAACTCTGTTACATAGAGTCGATACGAACGGTGCATGTTCTTAGTAGTTAGTACAACGTTGTCATTTAACTCAATAGTTGCAATTGTGTCTAAACCCTGAAATACCAAGTGCTTTTGGGTAGGGGAGGCATCTTGCTTTAGCAGAGTTGAATATTGACTATCGGTTTTCCAAATCCAGAATTGATCTTGTTCTTTGCCATCGACAGATATGTCTTTAATCAGGCCGGCCGACATTAAGTCGGTGTGAATGCAACCTGGCACAGTGGCCGGAATTGAATCAGGTAGTTCGATGCGGGTAATTCCTGAAGGATCGTTGCGCCAAACATTGTGTTGGTCTTTAACCGGTGAAATGTCCCAAGCATCTGACTTAGGGAAAAGTTTTAGGGTCCAATTAGTTGCGATTTTTGATTTTGAGTTCATCTGTTAACGACCGTAATCATCTTCGACGCGCTCGATATCGTCTTCACCGAAATAGGTTCCAGTTTGGACCTCAACAAAGATTACATCTGTTGTTCCAGGATTTGCGATGCGGTGCAGAACACCAATTGCGAACTGAACCGAATCACCAGGACCAATATTACGAATTTCACCATCGACAGTTACTTCAGGATTGCCTGCCACAATAAACCAATGCTCGGCACGCTTGGCATGGCGCTGGTAACTAAGGCGCCCGCCAGGCTTTACGCAGATTGTCTTAACCTTGTAGTTAGGAAATTCGCCAAGGACTTCATAGTTTCCCCAAGGGCGCTCCGACTTTTCGAGTGACATAGTTACCTTTCGATTCTTTACTTTGGAATTTCCAGAACGCCCAACGCCGCGCCAATCAGGCCAGCATCGGTGGTTAATTTAGCAGGGGATACTTTTAGGTCTCGTAGGAATCCGTAGTATTCAGATTCAGCACGAATATGTTTTAACAACGGCGCCCAGTAGATATCGCCAGATTGTGCGACGCCGCCACCAATTA
>RFRA01000167.1 GCA_009924725.1 Actinomycetota bacterium | reverse complement strand
GGCGGTCATTGCTGTTTGGGTCAGGCCATGACTTGCTAAATAACCAGCGATAGCTGCGAAAATGATTATCAAGCCACCCATAGTTGGAGTGCCACGCTTTGTATGATGTGAGCTTGGACCGTCATCTCTAATAATTTGCCCATAACCGCGTTTAGCTAACAGGCGAATCAAAACTGGGGTGCCGAATAATGCGAAGAAGAGCGCCACCGCACCCGAGATCAGGACTTGTCTCATTTATTCGTCATCCTTCTTTCTTGCCTCAGTTTGCCAGTTTGCTGCTACTTCTTGGGCTATTTCCTCGAAATGTTCGGCTCGGGATGCTTTTACAAGCAACACATCACCGGATTGCATCTGATTCAATAACTTAACTACTAAATCCTTCTGAAGTAATTCATGCACTTTAGTTTCGCTATCGCGAGGAACCCCTTGACCATATGCGGGCATGGAAACGGTCACTAGGTGATCAATCGCCAAATCACTTACCAGTTCTCCAATGGCAGCGTGGTCTGAATTCTCAGTTGCCCCTAATTCATGCATTTTGCCTAAGACTGCCCAAGATGAGCCGCCACGTTCTTGCGCAAAAAGTGCCAGTGTTCGAAGAGCGGCCGCCATTGATTCAGGGTTTGCGTTATATGAATCATTAATCATTAACTTGCCATCTAATTCAAAAATTTCCATTCGCCACTTGCTGGCAAGTTCAGCCATCGAAAGGGCCCCAGCTATTTGATCCACCGATAAGCCCAACGCACTTGAGATCGCTGCTGCTGCTAACGCATTCGGAATTTGATGTAGCCCGACTAACCGCATACCAACAGCGGCTCGACCAGATTTAGTAACTAGATCAAAGTGTGGACGACCTTCACGAATCTCAACATCTGCAGCCCGTACATTGCAATCACTTCTTTCGCCAAAGGTAAGTACTGCTACCCCATCGGCAACTCTCATAGCGGGAGTGTATTGATCATAGGTTCCCAGAATTGCAGTACCGCCATTGACTAGTGAAGTAACTAACTCTGATTTGGCTTGGGCAATTGCTTCGCGAGATCCAAACTCACCGATATGTGCGTTACCAACTTTTAGTACTGCGCCAATATCTGGTCTAGCAATTTCGCAAAGAGCTGAGATATCGCCAACATGGCGAGCACCCATTTCGACAATACAGTACTTAGTACTTTCATTACATTCTAAAATTGTCAGCGGCACACCTAATTCATTATTAAATGAACCTACTGGTGCCACAGTTTCACCAACTGAAGAAAGTATGTAGTTAAGTAAGTCCTTAGTTGTGGTCTTTCCTTGCGACCCAGTGATTCCGATAACTGTTAAATTTGTTAACTGCACTCGCACAAATTTCGCTAGATCCGCTACTGCCTGCATAACGTTTGATACGACTACGCAAGGCTGATCAATTACTTGGGTAGTAAGTGCCAAAACTGCGCCGTTAGCGAAAGCGTCAGCGCTGAACTTATGGCCATCAGTGTTTTCGCCAACCAAAGCCAGAAAGATTGAGCCCGCTTTAGCTTTGCGTGAATCAAATACTGGTGGATTCGTAACCATAAGATTTTCATCACCGTGAAGTGAGCCATTTACAATAAGAGATATTTCACGTGCTGATAACTTGATCATGGGGTCGCCTCTATCGCAGCTGCGAGTTCTAAACGATCATCAAAGTTATGCTTTACACCAGCGATCTCTTGGCCTGGTTCATGTCCTTTTCCTAGGAGCACGACTATGTCGCCAGGTTTTGCAGCTGCCACAGCGATTTCAATCGCCCGCTTGCGGTCAACTTCAATTGCACTTGTAACAGGCAAAGTAAGGCCAGAGACCATCTCGTTGATTATTTGAGTTGGGTCTTCACTTCGTGGATTATCGCTGGTAAAAATTGCGATGTCAGAGCCAGCTAATAGTGCTGCGCCCATTAGCGGTCGCTTGCCCTTGTCACGATCACCACCGCAGCCCAAGACAGCAATAACTTTTCCAGTAGTACTTTTCCGCAAAGTTTCTAAGACGCTTTTCACAGAATCTGGCGAGTGCGCATAATCAACTAACGCCGTAAATGACTGGCCCAAGTCAACTTTCTCAAGTCGGCCTTCAGCGCCAATAAGCGAAGGTGTAATAGTTGCTATATCGATCGGGTCAATGCCGCTAGTCACACAAATTGCGATCGCCATTAGCAAATTATCTAAATTGAAATCACCTACTAATTTTGTGTTGGTCTCGATCAGTATTCCACCAGTACCTCGGATTGCAATAGTTGTCCAATTAGTGCCAACTTCAATTCTCTCGAAGTACCAATCCGCTGAATTCATATGACGCGAAATTGAAACTACTGGTAATTCTTGTGTTTCAAGTAACTTCTTGGCCCAGGTTGAATCAATATTTATGTAGGCAGTAGCAAGGTCGTTACAGTGGTCTTGCCATTAGTGCCAGTTACCCCAACACTAAACATGTCGCGCATTGGCTCGTTGTGCAACCAAGCAGATATCACTCCT
>RFRA01000166.1 GCA_009924725.1 Actinomycetota bacterium | reverse complement strand
TGTACCGAACTACATGTTGCACCAGGCAATCCAGGCATTGCGCAATTTGCTACTTGTCACGAGTTAGATATCAAAGACAATCTTGCAATTACTGAATTAGCTAAATCACTAGAAATTGAATTTGTTGTTATCGGCCCAGAAGTTCCACTAGTAAATGGCGCAGCTGATCGTCTGCGTGCTGCCGGCATAAAAGTATTTGGCCCTTCTAAAGCTGCGGCGCAACTTGAAGGCAGTAAGAACTTTGCCAAAGAAGTTATGCATGATGCTGGTGTGCCAACAGCTAAAAGTTTTACCATCGGCCCAGTGCAACTTGAAATCGAACGCGCACTAGATACTTTCGGTGCACCTTACGTTGTTAAAGATGATGGCTTAGCCGCCGGCAAAGGTGTTGTCGTAACTACTGATCGCCAAGTAGCAATTGATCACGCACTGCAATGTCAGCGTGTTGTAATCGAAGAATATTTAGCTGGCCCCGAGATTTCATTATTTGGTATTAGCGATGGTCGCAACATAATTCCGATGCAACCAGCGCAGGATTTCAAACGCGCACTAGATGGCGACGAAGGCCCAAACACTGGCGGCATGGGTGCGTACTCACCACTGCCATGGGCACCAACTGATATTGAAGATGATGTCTACACTCAAGTTCTAGCGCCCATGATTGCCGAGATGGCAGCGCGTGGAACCCCATTCATAGGCTTGTTATATGCGGGTCTTGCCCTAACTGATACTGGCTTAAAGGTCATCGAATTTAACGCCCGCTTTGGTGACCCCGAGACGCAAGTTTTAATTCCACGTCTGCAAACACCACTTGCATCACTGCTCTACAAAGCTGCAACTGATGACTTAGATGATGTTGCTTTGCAATGGCGCGATAACTCAGCCGTCACCGTTGTATTGGCAGCTCCCGGATATCCGGCTGATCCAGTAACAGGTGGCGAGATAACCAATTTGCCGGAAGTCACCGATACCCAAATTTTTCACGCCGGCACCAAGAGTGATGGCGAAAAATTGCTTTCAAACGGTGGGCGAGTGCTATCTGTGACCGGCATTGGCAGCGATCTAACCGAAGCGCGCAACCAGGCATACCGCGCCATCTCCCAAATCAATTTAACCAACTCTTTCTATCGTTCCGACATCGCGCTAAATGCGTCGGTGGCAGAGAAGGGCAATTAAATGCGAGAGAATACTGCAGTGAGCCAATCAGCTAGCTTGTTAGGTAGCCGTTACGCATCAGCTGAGATGCGCGAGATTTTCGCGCCGGAATCAAAAATTATTCAAGAGCGCAAACTCTGGATCGCCGTCATGCGCGCGCAATCAACTTTGGGTCACGCTATCGATGCCAAAGTAATTGCGGACTATGAAAAAGTAATTACTAAAGTTGATTTAGCCTCAATCGATGCTCGCGAAAAAGCAACTCGTCACGATGTTAAAGCACGTATCGAAGAATTCAACGCGCTAGCTGGCCACGAAGCAATTCATGCAGGAATGACTAGCCGCGACTTAACTGAAAACATTGAAGCGCTACAAGTGCGCGATGGTTTAAATATTGTGCACGACAAAGTTGTGGCAGTTCTGGCAGCCCTGGGTGATCGCGCTGCGCAATATGCCGCACAACCAATTGCTGGTCGCTCGCATAATGTGCCCGCGCAAATTACAACCCTCGGCAAGCGCTTTGCTTCAGCGGCTGAAGAGCTGCTCTTCGCTTATGCCCGTTTAACAGCGCTACAAGAGCGTTATCCGATGCGTGGCATCAAGGGCCCAGTGGGCACCGCACAAGATTCCATCGATCTACTTGGTAGCAGCGATGCGCATTTCAAACTAGAAGCCGCCATTGCCACCGAACTTGGTTTTGAAAACGTTCTAGATTCAACTGGTCAGGTTTATCCGCGCTCACTCGATTACGACGTTGTGACAACTCTTGTGCAGTTAGCTGCAGGCCCATCTTCACTTGCCACCTCAATTCGTTTAATGGCAGGGGCAGAACTAGTAAGCGAAGGATTTAAAGCGGGCCAAGTTGGCAGTAGCGCAATGCCACACAAGATGAATACTCGTTCTTGCGAACGCGTTAATGGTTTATCGGTAATTCTTCGTGGTTACGCTTCAATGGTTAGCGAACTTGCGGGCGATCAATGGAATGAAGGCGATGTAAGTTGCAGCGTTGTTCGTCGCGTTGCCTTACCTGATTCTTTCTACGCAATTGATGGTTTGCTTGAAACTTTCTTAACTGTAATTGCCGAGTTCGGTGCTTTTCCTGCAGTTATCGCAGCTGAACTAGAACGCTACTTACCTTTCTTGGCAACAACTAAAATTCTGATGGCTGCCGTTAAGGCTGGCGTTGGTCGCGAAGTTGCTCACGAAGTTATTAAAGAACATGCAGTTGCTGCCGCCCTTGCAATGCGCGAAGGAAAACCAAACACCATGTTTGCCGCCATCGCTGCCGATGCTCGTATGCCACTTGATGCAGCAGCCCTAGCTGCGCTAATTAGTGACCCAATTGAATTTACTGGCGATGCTCG
>RFRA01000165.1 GCA_009924725.1 Actinomycetota bacterium | reverse complement strand
AAATCACCGCTTGACCTAACCCCAGACTCTAAATAGGGTAAGCCTCCAGTTAAGGATGAAGTTGATTTTAAACTTTAGCCATTTGGATTTGAAATGGGGGAGCGAACATGTCTGCAGCAGAAGTAGAGCGCGAACTCACCACTACCATCTCACTCGGAGTTCGACCAGTAGTTGATGGTCAAGTAAATCTCGATACTTTGATTCAGTCACTAGATACTGAGAATCAGAGCGTTGTGGCACAAGTACTAGCAGCTACCGAACCGACAGCTCTCTTGCTCGTTCTAAAAGGTGCTGGCAGAGGCAACCGTTTCATGGTTAATAAGACTGGAACCACAATTGGTCGCGCTGTAGATTCGGGCATTTTCTTAGATGATGTAACTGTTTCTCGTAAGCACGCAACCATCAACTTTGATCGAGGTTTCACTTTCACTGATGCTGGAAGTTTAAATGGTTCGTACTTGAATAACGAGCGCGCATCAACTGCACTATTGAAATCTGGCGATGAAATTCAAATTGGAAAGTTTCATTTAGTTTTTATCAGCAATAAAAGTAGTAGCACTAATTCCCAATCAGATAACAAGTAAAAAACGGAGATCATAAGATGAGCGTTCCAGCACGGGCATATCTCAGCATCGGTGAGGTTCTTAACAAGCTTCGCGGCGACTTTGCCGATATTACGATCTCTAAAATTCGTTTCCTAGAATCTGAAGGCTTGATTGATCCGCAGCGAACCCCTTCGGGCTATCGCAAATTCACTGCTACCGATCTCGACCGTCTGCGCTATGTATTGCTTGCACAACGTGACCAGTACTTGCCGCTTCGCGTAATCAAGGAAAATCTTGATGCGATTGATCGTGGCCTACAACCTTCAGCGACTGGGGGAGCCGCAGCACCTCGTCCGCAACTGGGGCTAGCAACTGTCGATGGTGAGTTCGCACCATCGTCTTTCGGTGACACAAACGATCTACGACTTAGCCGGGAAGAACTTTTGAAATCTTCTGGAATCAACGATGATCAATTAACCGAACTTGAATCATTTGGTTTGATCACAGTACGTGGCCGTCACTATGACGCTGATGCCTTGGCTATCGCCCAAGCGGTTTCGGAGATGGCTGCTTTTGGTATCGAACCTCGACATATGCGTTCATTTAAATCAGCTGCCGATCGCGAAATTGGTTTGATCGAGCAAGTAATTACGCCGTTAGTTCGCCAGAAGAGCACCGAATCAAAGGCTCGCGCTGAAGAAGTCACCAAGGAAATTGCCGCGCTTTCAATTCGACTACATGCCTCGTTGGTACGTAGCGGCCTACATCGCTTCCGCTAAAGAGATGTCCTCTGAAATGATTCCGATGGAGGTCATCGGCGTACGCGTCGAGATGCCATCTAATCAACCAATCGTTCTGCTGCGTGAAATTGATGGCGTGCGATTCCTACCAATCTGGGTCGGGGCAGTTGAGGCCACCGCAATTGCATTCGCTCAACAAGGGCTCGAACCACCTAGGCCGTTAACTCATGACCTCATGGCACAACTTTTCGATAAATTCGATGCCAGTTTGGTTGCGGTGCATATCAATGAACTTCGCGATGGCGTTTTCTATTCAACTATGCAGATGCGTGACTCCTTGGCTAACTTGGTTCAACTATCAGCCCGCCCATCTGATGCCATAGCTTTGGCGCTTAGAACCAAAAGTAATATTTTGGCTAGCTCTGAACTGTTAGATTCCGCCGGCATTGAGATTCCAGATGGTGCTGTGGTTGATGAGGGCGATTCAGGAGATCAGATTGTCGAGCTAGAGGCATTCCGAGAATTCCTAGAAGGCATTAACCCAGAGGATTTCAAAGGGTAATTGAGCGTAAAACCCTAAACCTAAAGTAGAGGTTTTAACCGTGTCGGTCATTGCAACGGTGTAATTCGACTCTTACTCTTTAGCCATTAGACCCCACTAATAATTAATCGAAATGAGTTCCCCCTCATGAGTCAGACTGACTTCGAAATTGGTTACCGCGGCGCTACTGCATGCGCTGCAGCTGGAATTACTTACCGCCAACTCGATTATTGGGCACGTACGGCTTTAGTAGAACCAAGTATTCGCAGTGCTGGGGGATCCGGAACTCAACGCCTATATGGCTTTCGCGACATTCTAGTTTTAAAAATTGTTAAACGTTTATTAGATGCTGGCGTCTCGCTGCAAAACATCCGCACCGCAGTTGATCATTTGCGTGGCCGCGGTGTTACTGAGTTAGAGCGCATTACTCTGATGTCTGATGGAGCTTCGATTTACGAATGTGCCAGCGCTGATGAAATGTACGACTTGGTGCAAGGTGGCCAGGGCGTATTTGGAATTGCGGTCGGCCGGGTTTGGCATGAAGTCGAAGGGTCACTTTCAAACCTTCAAGGTGAAGTTAATGGTCAAATCGTCGGTGGCGAAAATAACGATGAGCTATCGCAACGTCGGGCGCGCAAAGGCGCGTAATCGCCCGTACTATTTCCACCTTACTGATCGCTGATCAGTAGTGCG
>RFRA01000164.1 GCA_009924725.1 Actinomycetota bacterium | reverse complement strand
AATGAATTTCATAACTGATGCTTTGGTCATAACCAAGCGCCAATTACTGCAGTTGTCGAGAGTGCCTGAAGTGCTTATTTTCTCGACTATTCAGCCGGTTATGTTCGTACTGCTATTTAGATTTGTATTCGGTGGTTCTATTGCAACCGATTCACCAGGCGGATATGTGCAGCTGCTAATGCCAGGTATTTTCGTGCAAACTGTGGCTTTTACGTTGGCGGCAACTGCTTCTGGCTTAGCTGAAGATATGGGCAAAGGTTTGATTGATCGCTTTAGATCACTGCCAATTTCGCGTTCGGCAGTCGTCGTCGGTCGCACCTTGGGGGATTCACTACTAAACATCTTGGTTCTAACTGTGATGGGCCTTGCTGGTTATGCAGTTGGTTGGCGCCCAACTGGTGGCCTCCTGAAAACGGCGTTGGCATTTCTATTCTTATTAGCTTTTGGTTACGCACTTTCCTGGACTGGAATTTTTGCCGGCCTGGCTGCGCGTGATGCACGGGCAGTTCAAAACATCAGCTTTCTAATTACTTTCCCACTTACCTTCTTATCAAATGCATTTGCGCCAACTACGGGCATGCCAAAACCACTGCAATATTTTGCGGAATGGAATCCAGTTTCAACCATGGTTGCTGCTTGTCGCGAGTTATTCGGTCTGGAAAATCAATTTGGTGCCACAGCTGGGTCATTCCCATCTGAACACCCATTGATTACTTCGGTCTTTTATATGTTCTTGATTATGGCGATCTTTGTACCGCTAAGTGTGCGCAAGTACGTAAATAAATCAAAGTAACAATTAAGCGAAAAACTCAGCGCCTAAAATCTCGACTGAAATACTCTTGCCATTAGGCAGGGTGTATGAAACTTTGTCGCCGATTTTTGCACCAAGTACAGCAGAGCCAAGTGGTGACTTTTCGCTATAAACATCGAGATCATCGGTGGCAATTTCACGCGAACCAAGTAAGAATCGCATTTCATCGCCGGCAACAATGGCACTTACAACCATGCCCGCACCAACGACGCCGTCAGCACTTGCCGGAGGCGCACCGATAGTTGCGTTCTCAAGCATCTGCTTTAGTTGGCGAATCCGGGCTTCAATCTTGCCTTGTTCATCGCGCGCAGCGTGGTAACCGCCATTTTCTTTTAAATCACCTTCGGCGCGAGCAGCTTCAATTTTCTTAATTACTTCGGTGCGACCTTCGGTTTCGAGGGTGGCAAGTTCAGCGGCTAAACGATCAGCCGCTTCTTGCGTTAACCAGGTCTGTGAACTCATAAGGAGAAAGGGTAGTGCAGTTTAAAGACAGCGTAAAACGGTAGCGGTAGCGGCTAAATTACGCGTAGGAATTGGCGTCGTTCGATCGATATAGGCCTGGCCGGCTGGAATTACATCATCAACCTGGCCGACAATTAACTTATCGATATCTCGTGCCACTAAAGTGCAAGTCAATTCGCGATTAGGGTCTCGACGAGTAGCTTCATATCGAATAAAGATTTCGCGACTATCGGTTATGGTAAATGAAATCAATCGCTGAGTTATTTCTGGACGAGCATGATGTAAACCGGCCCAAAGTAACCAGATCAAACCAGCGCCGAGAATTACACCAGCAACAGGTCGCCAGCGATTAGCCGGCTTAATGCCGTACCGATCGTTGTAGTCGAAGCCGTTGGCCATAAGAGCATTCTCCCGCATTAATCAGTAAGATCAAGTCCTAACCATCAGCAAAGGAATAGTTATGAAAGATGTCGAAATTGGTGCAGCTGGCTCATTAACTATGATCGTTTTGTGTACCGCTATGGTTTTTCTAATGCGCAGCTTCTATAAGCGCTATACCCGTATGCAAAAACGTAGCGAGGACGAAACGAATTAAGCTTTACGAACGCATTCTGGCTGTTCTAGGAGTTGCGCTTATGGCCGGCGCATTTATCGGGCTAGGAAATTGGCAATTAGATCGTGCGCAAGAATTAAAAGCTTCAACTAAAACGGTTGTAACTGTGACAGAACCAGTTCAATTAACTTCACTAGCAAAACCTCGCGTGACTATTGATTCCAGAAATTTCTTAAAAAACGTTTCAACCGAAGGTAACTACATTGCCACCTTTAAAAGTGATAACCAATCATCCGATGGCGTAGCTGCAACAGCCTGGGAAGTCGGTGTCTTGCAAGTTGATCCTAAATCAGCAATTTTGGTAGTCCGCGGACTTTGGGCTGATCGCTTAACTGAACCGCAGATTGCGATGTCCCAAAAAGTTTCCGTAACTGGTGTCTTACAGCCAAGCCAAAGCTCTGACCGTGGCCCTAACTCAACTGACAATCTAGCTCGCGTCGATAGCACCCTGCTTTTAACGAGGCCAGGTCTTGCAGACTTTGATCTATACGACGGTTTCATCTTGGCTAATACCGAAGTCGTCGATGGCACCAAGATCGCTCGCACCCGCCTTGAGATTGCAGTCGATAATTCCAAGGTCCCGGGCTATTACTGGCAACACATCTCTTATGTCTTCATCTGGTGGTTGATGGCGGCTTT
>RFRA01000163.1 GCA_009924725.1 Actinomycetota bacterium | reverse complement strand
CTGCTTAATTAACTCAGTATTCATTTATCTGAGCGTGCCTGCGAGGGCTATCACAGCTGATGTAACTAATTAGTAGCAAACCTTTTTGGTAGGGTTAGGGCGTACCCCAGCGCTGTGGTGAGTAACGAATTTTCTTCAGATCTGAAGAAATCACGCACTAGAAGCGAGGTATCCCGTGATTAATGTTGGAATCAATGGCTTTGGCCGCATCGGACGCAACTTTTTCCGCGCCGCACTAACTAATCCAAACATCAATATTGTCGGTATTAACGATCTAACTGACAATGCAACTTTGGCCCACCTTTTGAAGTACGACTCAATCTTGGGTCGTTTGGGCCTTGAAGTTTCACATACTGAAGACACCCTCACAGTTGGTGGTAAGACCATCAAAGTTTTCGCAGAGCGTGATCCAGCAAATCTGCCATGGGCCGCAGTTGGCGCAACAGTAGTTGTTGAATCAACCGGAATTTTCACCAAGGCTGCCGATGCTGGAAAGCACATCACAGCCGGGGCTAAGAAAGTAATTATTTCAGCACCTGCAACTGATGAAGACATAACAATCGTTATGGGTGTTAACCACGAAAATTACGATGCGGCAAAGCACAACATTATTTCTAACGCATCATGTACAACTAACTGCTTAGCTCCAATGGCTAAAGTACTAAATGACAACTGGGGCATCGTCAAGGGTCTAATGACCACCATCCATGCCTACACAAATGACCAAGTTATTTTGGATTTCCCACACAAAGATCTTCGTCGTGCTCGCGCGGCTGCAACAAATATGATCCCAACTTCAACTGGTGCAGCTAAAGCAATTGCTTTGGTATTGCCAGAGTTAAAGGGCAAGCTCGATGGTTACGCAATGCGCGTTCCAGTTCCAACTGGTTCTGCCACAGACTTAACTGTTGAACTAGCTAAAGAAGCAACTGCAGCCGAAATCAATGCCGCCATGAAGGCAGCAGCAAATGGCGCATTAAAGGGTTACTTGACTTACACCGAAGATCCAATCGTGTCTTCAGATATCGTCACTGATCCTTCATCATGTATTTTCGACTCAGGTCTAACAAAGGTAATTGGTAACCAAGTAAAGATCGTTGGTTGGTATGACAACGAGTGGGGTTACTCAAACCGTCTAGTAGATCTAATTTCGTACGTAGGTAAGACGCTCTAAACCTGATGGCGCATCTCGAAGAACTAGATGTCAAAGGCAAGCGCGTATTCCTACGCTGTGATCTGAATGTGCCATTGAAAGATGGCGTTATCAAAGATGATGGTCGTATCCGGGCTTCGCTTCCGACGATTCAATACTTGTTAGATCAGGGCGCATCGCTAGTGATAGCGGCGCATCTTGGTCGACCAAAAGGTGAAGCAAAACCTGAACTGTCGCTAGCACCTGTGGCTGTGCGCTTAGGCGAATTGCTCGGGATGCCAATCAAATTTGCTACTGCGGTAACTGGTCCGGAAGTAACTGCAGCGGCTAGCTCTTTAATTCCAGGTGAAATTTTGTTGCTCGAGAATATTCGATTCAGTGCAGCAGAGACCAGCAAAGAAGAGAGTGAGCGCACAGCACTTGCGAGCGAACTTGCAAAGCTTGCCGATGCTTATGTCGGCGATGGTTTCGGCGCAGTACATCGCAAGCATGCATCTGTGTATGACTTGCCTAAGTTACTGCCGAATGCGGCCGGCTATTTAGTTAGCGCCGAAGTAGAGGTTCTCAAGAAGCTAACCCAGAATCCAGATCGCCCATATGGTGTGGTTCTAGGTGGTGCGAAAGTTTCGGACAAAATTGGCGTAATTGCTAACCTGCTCGAGAAAGTAAATGTCATTGCAATTGGTGGCGGAATGCTTTTCACATTCTTGGCAGCGCAAGGAAAAGAAATTGGTACTTCACTTGTTGAAGTCGATCTAATTCCAACGGTTAAAGAGTTACTTGAACGAGCCAAGGCCAATGGCGTTGAACTACTGCTGCCAACCGATGTTTTGGTAGCACCCGCTTTTGCTGCTGATTCACCTGCGACTCTAGTTAGCGCTGATGCAATTCCAGCTGATCAAATGGGTCTAGATATTGGGCCCGAAACCGCGGCTGCTTTTGCAAAAGCAATTACTGGTTGTAAAACTGTTTTCTGGAATGGGCCAATGGGGGTATTTGAATTTGCCGCATTTGCTGGAGGTACCAAAGAAGTTGCTAGCGCACTTACTAAAGTTGCCGGATTATGCGTAGTGGGCGGGGGAGACTCCGCAGCTGCGGTACGTGCACTAGGTTTTGCCGATAGCGATTTCGGATATATTTCAACTGGTGGTGGCGCTTCACTTGAGTATTTAGAAGGCAAAGAACTTCCCGGCCTAGTTGCCCTTGGCTTGTAAAGAGAGTTTAGTTTTAAAGCAATCTAATTCGAAAGAGGATAAAAATGCGTAAGCCACTTATGGCAGGTAACTGGAAAATGAATCTCAATCACCTTGAGGCAATTGCAGTTGCTCAAAAGTTGGTTTATAGCCTCGACGATAAAGATTACGACGCAGTAGAT
>RFRA01000162.1 GCA_009924725.1 Actinomycetota bacterium | reverse complement strand
TGGGATCGCATTGATGCTAAGAACTTATCGATGTGGGCAGTGTTTTTTGGGGTCTTGGCAGGTGCCATCGTTGGTGTTCAGAGAGCGCTTAATGGCCAGATAAATGAGCACTCTAAACAAAGTTTTACCACATCGCTACTAAATTTCATCATGGGAACCGGGTTTTTAGTAATTCTTCTAATCATTTCGGTGATTGCAAATTGGTCTGAACTGTCGCCACTACCAGCTGGCCCATGGTGGATATACACCGGTGGCGTCATTGGCGTTATCTACATTGCATTTACTTCAACCATCGTGCAGCATCTAGGCGTTCTAACTTTCACGCTCTTTAGTGTTGGCGGTCAGTTAGTTGGCTCGCTATTAATTGATTTGATTTCACCAACCAATGGCGTAGATATAAGTGCTTATCTAGTTACCGGAATAGTTATGACTTACTTTGGGGTGATCGCCGGAGGCGTAAGTAGTTCACGAATCCGGAAACCAGCGAGAGCGTAATAAAGAAGAGCGCAATAAGTTTCGAATTTTCATCAATCCAGGGAAACTGCACTGCGCAATAACCGAGCATGGTCATTCCGACTCCCCAAACAAAAGCACCAAGCGCATTTGCGGTTAAGAAGCGGTAGTAATTCATTTTAGAAATACCGGCAATAGGTGGCACAAAAGTTCTAATCCAAGGGTAGAACCGAGCAAACACAACTGCCCACCACCCATATCGCGAATAGAAACGCTCTGCTCTGGCAACCATCTTGAGAAAACCAGGACGCTTGCTCTTTTCCAGATACGAACGACCAACCGTGCGACCAAGAGCGAACCCAACCTGGTCGCCCATAAATGCTGCAACGAAAATAATTGAAACCAGCAAGAGAATGTTCACGTTATTTGTTGAAGCGGCAACTAGCCCAGCGAAGAATAGAAGCGAATCACCTGGAATAAAGAAAGCAATCAGTACGCCGGTTTCTAGGAAGATGATGACGCCCATGAACATGTAAAGCAAAAACGGGGCCATCGAGCTTAAAAACCCTTGGTATGAGGAGAAATCCATTAACAGCTCTTCTTTACCGCCGCTGCAACCGCTGTGACTACTTGAGGATCAAAGACGCTTGGAACGATGAACGAGGCATTTAATTGTGATGCACTTACGCAATCAGCGATTGCTTCGGCTGCCGCAATCAATAAAGTATCAGTGATTTTATGTGCATTGGCATCGAGTAATCCACGGAAAATTCCTGGAAATGCTAAAACGTTATTTATTTGGTTGGGCTGATCACTTCGACCAGTCGCAACTACAGCGGCATATTTGCGAGCGATGACTGGATCAATCTCAGGATCTGGGTTGGCTAGCGCAAACACAATTGAGCCAGCTGACATTGAGGCAACATCTGCTTCAGTTAGTACATTTGGTGCACTAACACCAATAAACACATCGGCGCCACTCATCGCATCATGGATATTTCCATTGAAATTACTTGGGTTGCAATTATCAATAAACCATTGACGCATTGGGTCATGATCAGCTTTAGTCTCTTTGCAGATTACGCCATCTTTATCAAATGCGATTATGTTTGTGGCCCCACTTTTAGTTAGCAATCTAGCGATTGCGGTACCAGCAGCACCTGCGCCACTCATAATTATCTTTACTTGGGAAAGATCTTTCTTAACTAGTTTCAACGAATTACGAAGTGCAGCTAAAACCACAATTGCAGTTCCGTGCTGATCGTCATGGAAAACTGGAATATCTAGTAGTTCGCGTAAACGTGCTTCAACTTCGAAACAACGGGGTGCTGAAATGTCTTCTAAGTTGATGCCGCCATAAACTGGCGCAATTAATTGAACTGTGCGCACAATTTCATCAACATCTTGCGTATCTAAACAAACTGGCCAAGCATCAACATCGGCAAAGCGCTTAAAGAGAGCAGCCTTACCTTCCATAACCGGCAGAGCTGCCGCAGGACCAATGTTTCCGAGGCCCAAGACCGCTGAACCATCGGTCACCACTGCCACGGTGTTTCGCTTAATAGTTAAGCGTCGGGCATCAGCTGGATCATCAACAATTGCTTGGCAAATACGCGCTACGCCAGGGGTATAGGCGCGGGAAAGATCGTCTCGAGTCTTTAACGGCACCTTAGATTGAATTTCAATTTTGCCACCGAGGTGCAGCAAGAACGTGCGATCTGAAACTTTACGAACTGTTAAATCTGGGTGTTGAGAGATCGAACTAGTAATAACATCGGCATGATCTTGGTCAATAGCATCGCACGTAATATCGATTACAACTCGCTCTAGCAAAGATTCAACAACGTCGAGCGCGGTAATAGTTGCACCGGCCTCGCTGATAACTGCGGTAATTGCAGCTACTGGGTGTGAATCAGGATGTCCTTCAACACGAATCGTGATTCCATAACCAGGACTTGTACTGGCCATTTAAACAACACCGTATAAACGATCGCCAGCATCGCCCAGACCAGGAACGATATAACCGTGTTCGTTAAGTTTTTCATCAAGTGCGCCAGTTACAACTGTAATTTCAATCTGGGCATCTTTGAAAGCATCT
>RFRA01000161.1 GCA_009924725.1 Actinomycetota bacterium | reverse complement strand
ACGCTGTTGAGTTCTCAAGGTACGGATGCGCACTGCGTCCAGGAATCTCTTCCTATTTTCAGGGCAGACTCGCAAATCTAGTGCATAGACGCTCACGCGGTCAAACCGCGCTAGATCAGCTCTATTTCTGCGGGAATCCTATGCTGTTCGGCCTAAATCGTCCGTTTCACAGCAAGGAGCGTAACTATAGGCAGTAGAACTGGGCAGGTCAAATCGGCTAAGTGCAAAATGCTGAGGTGTCGGACACAGGGTGCGTAAATGAAAACAGGTATGGAAAAACCCCAAAACCATTGATTTATAGGGTTTTTAGGGCTTCGAACCTCGAAATTATGGGCTAGAGAGACTTCGGTTCTGGGACAGGTTTTCCTCTGTTGGGGCGACTCGACGGGCTAGTCGATCAGTTCGACTGCCGCTAGATCTCGCTTCCCTTTACGTAAAACTGCATATTTCCCGCATAAAAAGTCAGATTCTGATGGGGCAAAATCCTCGGCTGCAACTTTGGCGTTGTTTAGGTACGCTCCATTTTCTTTAACGATTCGGCGAGCGGCTGATTTTGAATCTACAACACCAGTAGCAGCTAACAAGTCAACCCAAGTTGGCATCGGTTCGCTGCGCTTAACTGTTGTGCGTGGTAATTCTGAAAGTGCGGCAGTAAGTGTTGCTTCATCTAATTCCGAAAGTTCACCTTGTCCAAATAACGCGCGCGCTGCAGATTCAACGCGTTCGCAAATTTCTGGTGAGTGAACCAGTGAAGTTAATTCACGAGCAAGTTCGCGATGTGCAGTACGTGCTCCGGGATTTTCATCATGCGCCTTTTCAAGTTCTAAAATTTCAGCATGTGACTTAAATGAAAATACTTTAATAAAATTAATTACATCTTTATCGTCGGTGTTTAACCAATATTGGAAGAAGGCATAAGGCGAAGTCATCTCTGGGTCAAGCCATATACTGCCGCCAGCGGTTTTACCAAACTTAGATCCGTCAGCTTTGGTTAATAACGGAATTGTTAATGCGTGAGCGCTTGCTTGTTCTACTTTACGAATTAGATCAAGTCCCGCAACAATATTTCCCCACTGATCTGAACCACCCATTTGCAGTGTGCAATTATGTAGTCGGTATAGTAGACGCATCGAAATCGAGATATTGCGAAAGTTGAGTCTTAAAGCGCTCAACCCAATTAGCAACAGTGTCCGCGGTATTTAAAACACGTTCTTCATTCTTGCCACTTGGATCACCGACTAGTCCAGTTGCGCCTCCTACTAGGGCAATAGGCGTATGGCCAGCGAGCTGAAAACGACGCATAACCAATAGAACAACTAGGTTTCCGACGTGCATGCTTGGAGCAGTTGGATCGAAGCCGATATAGAGAGTTATTGGCTTCTTAAGGGACTCCGTTAAAGCAGCCTCATCAGTACTTTGGGCGATGAGCCCTCGCCAGCGCAAATCTTCTAATAGCTCTGATTTCATGCGCTCATCATGCCCGAAAAGGCCGCGGCACGGCTGCTAATTAACTTTATATATTCGCCATTTTCGATGGTTAGTTTCTTCAATTGGTTAACGACTTCAGAAGGTGCGGTGCCACCAGCAGTGGTGCGAGAAGCAAGGGCACCTGCAACTGTAAGGACTTCGCGGACTCCCCCAGTAAGTGATGGATGTATCGTAAGAAATTCGCCATCGGTTAATTCGTGAAGTTCGCGATTGCTCTTTTCGCAAATCGCAACACATGCTCCAGCCGCTTCGTGTGCCTGTGAGAACGGAATATGTGCACGCACTAAGAAATCTGCGATTTCAGTAGCAAGTGAGAATCCGGTGGGCGCTGCTGCTGCCATTTTCGCGCGATCAAAATCAGTAGTTGCGATCATTCCGGAAACTGCTGGCAACAGAACTAATAGTGTTTCAATGCTGTCGAAGAGTGGTTCTTTGTCTTCTTGCAAGTCGCGGTTGTAAGCGAAAGGTAAACCTTTCAACATTGTCATGACACCAGTTAAGTTTCCAACTAAGCGGCCAGCCTTGCCACGAGCAAGTTCGGCAATATCCGGATTCTTTTTCTGCGGCATGATTGAAGAACCAGTTGAGTAAGCATCTGCGACTTTGGCCCAACTAAATTCGGTGGTGGCCAAGATGCACCATTCCTCGCCAATGCGCGATAGATGAACCCCAATGGTGGCCAAAATGTAGAGTGCTTCGGAAACAAAATCACGATCGCTTACCCCATCAATGCTGTTTGCTGCGGATTCAGAGAAACCTAAATCAGCTGCAGTAGCTTTTGGATTTAAAGGTAGAGACGAACCAGCGAGAGCGCCAGAACCTAGCGGACTTACCGAAGTGCGCTCTAACCAGTCATTAATACGGCTTAGGTCACGTTGAAAAGCGTGGGCGTGTTTAGCAATTTCGTGTCCAAAAATAACTGGTTGGGCATGCTGTAAATGCGTAAAGCCCGGAGCAGGCGCATCTGCATACTCGGTTGCTTTGGCAATTATTACTTCGCACAAGTTGGTTAGTTGCGCAGCAACGGCCAACATGTGATCGATTGCGTAGAGTCTTAAATCAGT
>RFRA01000017.1 GCA_009924725.1 Actinomycetota bacterium | reverse complement strand
TGAGCGCAACCCGAACACGCTCAAACTGGGGCTCTCGAGATTTCTGTGAACTCGCCGAGTGACATAAACAACTAATTTACGGGGCGGATTTACCCTTTATTAGCGCCTTCAAACCTATTGAGGGCCATTAGGAAGGGCCTATTTCAATATGTCTCTACTTACTTGGAAAATGCATGGCGATGGCAAGAGCATTGCTGCCGGAGCCGTGGTTTCAACTGATGAACGCCTGAGCTGGCCACGCACGATAGGCGTCGGCTTACAACACATTGCCGCCATGTTCGGTGCGACCTTCTTGGTCCCAATCATCACTGGCTTTCCACCAACGACCACGCTTTTCTTCTCAGGCGTAGGCACAATTCTATTTTTAATTATCACTGGCAATAAATTACCTAGCTACTTAGGTTCATCGTTTGCATTCCTTGGACCAATTGGCGCCGCAATGGCTGCGAATAAGACCGGCGGAATGGCTGCAGCACTTGGCGGAATCGTATTCACAGGTGCCGTACTTGCTGCAGTTGGATTTGCAGTTAAAGCAGCTGGCATCGGTTGGATCAATTGGTTGATGCCACCTGTTGTAACCGGCACCATCGTTATGGTGATTGGTTTTAATTTAGCTGGTGCTGCAAAAGGTAACTTCACTGCAGACCCACTCATTGCAATCATCACACTAGGAAGCATTGGCTTGTTCACCGTTTTGTCTAAGGGCTTCATGAGCCGCATTAGCATCTTCCTTGGTTTAGTTGTCGGTTACCTAGTCTCACTGGCAATGGGCGATGTAAAAACTGACGGTATCAAAGCTGCTGAATGGTTTGCCCTCCCATCATTTACTTCACCAACCTTTGACATGAGCATCATGATTCTCTTCTTACCTGTGGTGTTAGTACTAATTGCCGAAAATGTTGGTCACGTCAAGGCTGTATCGGCGATGACTGGCAAGAATCTTGATGATCAAATGGGTAATGCTCTAATGGCCGATGGTGTTGCTACAACTCTAGCCGGCTTCGGTGGCGGTTCAGGTACAACAACATATGCCGAAAACATTGGTGTAATGGCTGCAACCAGAGTTTACTCAACTGCTGCGTACTGGATCGCTGGTATTGGCGCAGTTGGTCTATCACTCTCACCTAAATTTGGGGCTGTACTAAGTGCAACTCCAGTTGGCGCACTTGGTGGCGTATCAACTGCACTATTCGGAATGATTGGTGTCCTTGGTGCGCGCATCTGGATCGAGAATAAAGTTGATTTTGCCAATTCCACAAACTTATTGATCGCATCATCTGCACTCATTATTGGTATCGCTGACTACTCATGGACTAGAGGTGATTACACATTTACTGGCATCGTAAACGCGACTCTTGTAGCGGTAATCGGCTATCGAGTGCTGAGTGCGATTGCAGAAGCTCGTAAGTAAAACTAACAGGTCTGTATAGCCAAAAGGGGCCGGGCGACCGGTCCCTTTTGCATTTACCTAGCATCTTGAGTTCTAAGGATTAGAATCGGCGAATGGTTATTCCATCGCGACTCATTGAATACATCATCGCCGCGATGATTATTATCTTGGCCCCTGGGCCGAGTGTTCTCTTTGTTATCGCTCGTGCTATCGCATGGGGTCGAAAAGTCGCCGTAGTCACTGTGGCCGGAAATGTTACGGGTGCCTTTGTTCTCTCATCCTTGGTGGCATTTGGTTTAGGTCCGATCCTGCAGCGCTCTGACTTAGCTTTCGTTGCCGTGCAATGGGGTGGTGGACTTTATTTGGTTTATCTCGGTATCGATGCAATTAGAAAACGTAAAGTTCACGCAGCCGATATGACTAATCAAGGTCCGGTTGAGCCGCGTGTTTTTCAATCCATTCGCGATGGATTTATGGTGGGAGTTTTAAATCCCAAAGGCTTAGTTTTCTATGCCGCCGTCTTGCCACAGTTTATCGATCGCGATCGCGGAAACGTTACTGGACAACTTCTTTTTCTTGGTGCTCTTTTTTCGGTTCTAGCCTTCTTTAGTGACGGAGGTTGGGGCGTGCTCGCAGGGACTGCTCGCGCCTGGTTAGCAGGAGACGCGAGTAGACTGGAAAAACTAAGAGCTACTGGAGGTTGCGTAATGATTCTGTTAGGTGCCTCAGTAATTCTTTCGACTGCGATAGGACTCTTGTGATTAAGAAACCAGCTAAACCCGCACGCGACACCATCGCACCTAGTGATCTAACTTTCGGTTTAAGCACCTGTAAACGTTGTATCTGGATTAAGTATTGGTTCAAAGTTACTTTGCCTGGTCAATTTCCAATCGTTGGTACGCTTTCTAAATTGCAAGAGGCACAGTTTCGCGGTGCGAGTATGCCTGATCTAGATCCATCACTGCGTCCAGGCAGGATAACTAAATGGGGCGAATGGGTTAAGAGCGATTACATCACGATCAATGGCACCAAGACACCTTGGCGAATTCTCGGTATCTATGATGTTTTGGCTGAAAACGACGATGGCACGCTTGGTTTAATTGATTGCAAAGTCTCTGAATCAGAACGCGATAGCGGTCAGTTCTATGCACCACAACTCGAGTCATATGCATTCGCTTTAGAAAATCCTGCCGCCGGCAAAGGGCGCGAAGTAGCTTCAATGGGTTTATTGGTTTGGAAGCCTAATTCGGTGCTCGGAGATAATGCAGCAAACTTTGGGTTTGGCGTCGAACAGAAGTACGTTGCCGTTGAACGCGAACCAGAGACTTTCTTCAAAGTGATCGAAGAGCTAATCAATGTGATCGATGGAGATTTCCCGGATTCAGGATCTGGTTGTGGAACTTGTAATTATTTAACCCTAAGATTGGAATTGGGATTGGGATTAGAGTAAAAACTACTCTTCTTCGCCAGCGATCTGCTCTTTACGTTTCGTGGCATAAATGTCAACATACTCTTGACCAGATAATTCTTGAATCTTTTTCATAATTTGATCGGTGACTTCGCGCAGATAATTCAAATCACTTGAATCACCCTCAAAATACATAGGTTCGCCAAAAATCATTTCAACGCGCATTACTTTTGGGATCACAGTGCCAGTTGGTTGAATTTTCTCGGTGTTGAACATGGCGATTGGAATAACTGGTGCTCCCGAATCGATCGCTAATCGTGCGATGCCAGTGCGTCCTTTATATAGACGACCATCTGGTGAGCGGGTACCTTCGGGGTAAATTCCTAGACATTTGCCTTGGGCTAGAACGCTCAAGCCAGTTAACAATGCAGCCTCACTTCGACGTCCGCCCGATCGATCTACTGACACTTGACCCAGTGCATTAAATGTTAATTTCTTAAGTAGCCCCTTTGGTCCAGGTGAAGTGAAGTATTCACTCTTGGCCAAGAAGGTTACTTTGCGCGGAACCACCAGTGGCATAAAAATCGAGTCACTAAATGAAAGGTGATTCGATGCCATGATGACCGGGCCTTTAAGTGGAACATTGCGCAGACCTTTTACCTTAGGCCTAAATGCCAGCATCAAAAATGGAGTTAGGAAGGAGCGCAAAAGACCATAAGGGACATCATCAGCTTTGCCCATTCGCTTACTCCTTATCTCGCTCGGACTAGAGGGTAATCCTACGCACTTCCTAATTTAACGCTAAATCGGTTCCATTGCACTTAATTCTTATGCGAGTATGGCACTCGTGAGCGATGATTTAACTCCCCCAGATCTGGTTCTTAAAGGTTCCGGCGACAAAGCGCAAATAGCAGTTTTAATAATTCTAGGTACTCGCCAACCAATTGAAGCTGCGATCGATCTTTGCGCCTCTTTTCAAGAACAAGGTCATACTGTGATTGTTACTCATGCCAATGAAGACGATGATGATTACAAAGTCCCACTGCTCATAAATGAATACAAAATCGTTGGAAAGAATATTTATGATCTAAGGAATGACGATGATTCTGAATTAGTAAATGCCGAATTTGATTCGATCGTATCTACTCTTTCACTCGATCAATCAACTCCTTCCTCTTATCTAGATCGACTAGATTTGATAGAAGATTCCGAACGCTTCGTCGCGCCAAATCCAGAGTTGCCTCGAATTAAAGAGCGAGCAAACCGAATTGCGGTAATGGCGTTAATTACTGGCCCGATTTGGATAATTGCAGCTGCTGTAATCGGCTTTGATCCATTCGGAATTGAACCTTGGCCTGGATTATTAGCCACAACCGGTGGGCTTGCGACTCTTTTGTATCGTTGGAATTTAACTAGGGAAGAAGGCGAAGATGGCGCACACATCTAACTCTGAATTTAGATGGGGAATTATTGGAACTGGTGGTATCGCAAAGGCTTTCGCTCGCGATCTCTCCTACTTTAATAGCCACATAGTTCAAGCCGTTGGTTCTCGTTCCTTAGAAAAAGCACAGGACTTCGCACTTGAATTCCCTGGCTGCACTTCATATGGAAGTTACGAAGAGCTAGTTGCTGATCCGATGATCGATGCGGTTTATGTAGCAACACCACACCCCCAACATGTGGCAAATACACTTCTGGCTCTAAATGCCGGCAAACCCGTTCTCTGTGAAAAGCCCTTTGCAGTAAATGCGATCGAAGCACAAGCCATGGTTGCCGCTGCAATTCAAAACAACGTCGCTCTGCTTGAAGCAATGTGGACTCGCTTCTTGCCACATATTGCACAGACGTGTGAACTCTTGGCTCGTGGCGTAATTGGCGAAGTTGTGAATGTTAGGGCTGATTTCGGCGAATACTTAATTGATCATGAAATCCCAAGATTGATGGAGCCTTCTTTTGCAGGTGGCGCACTACTTGATTTAGGAATTTATCCGGTTTCGTTCGCGCACATGGTACTTGGCGCACCCACACGAATCACTGCGACCAGCGTTCTTACGGAGAAAGGTGTCGATAGCCAGACCTCAGCAATTTTTGATTATGAAAATGGAGCACAAGCTATTGTCACGACAACTTTTATTACCAGCACTCCATGCCGAGCTACAATTGCAGGCACGCTTGGCCGAATTGAGATTGATCGCGCTTTCTATAGCCCGGCAAGCATGCGGCTGATTATGCAAGATGGCACCACTACGGAATATCCAAACACTTATAAAGGCCGTGGACTTCGCGAACAGGCTGCCGAATTAGAACGAATGGTTCGAAATGCGGAAATTGAATCGCCACTGTTGACCCACAAAATGAGTATTGAAATTATGCAAACGCTAGATGAAATTAGAAATCAGATTGGTTTGCGCTACCCGTTCGAAAATTAACTCCGAGCTAAATCAGCAACTCCAACTAAGCCAGCTTCATTTCCGAGTTCAGCTGCCACAATTTCTGGATACGGATGCTTTCCGGCAAATGGCATATAACGTTTCATAGCTTCCCGAGTCGGAGCAAGTAGAATTTCGCCAGCATCAATAACTCCGCCACCGATTACAACGCAAGATGGATCAAGCAAAACTGCAAGAGATGCAATCCCCGCACCTAAATATTGCGCAGTGGTCTGAAAAGCAGCAAGCGCTACAGCGTCACCTTCACGAGCCGCATCTGTAATTGCTTCGCCAGTTAAACCATCGATTGTGCCATCGCCGCGCGCAAGCAAATTACGGGCTAAATCAGGTGATGCGCTAATTGCTTCACGAGCATGGCGTCGTAGCGCGCTTCCTGATGCATATTGTTCGAAACAACCACGTGCTCCGCACCCGCATAGATGACCTTCGGGAACAACTCTCAAATGTCCGAACTCGGCGGCAATTCCAAAAGCGCCGCGGTAAAGCTCGTTATTTACAACTATGCCGCCGCCAACACCGGTGCCGATAGTTAACATCATCATGTGTGCTTGATTGCGACCCGCACCAAATTTAGCTTCACCCCAAGCTGCCGCATTCGCATCATTTTCAATCACAACTGGTAAACCGATCAAGTTAGTTAACTCAACATCGAGTTGAACGCCATTCCAATCAGCAATGTTTGGGGTAGCTAACATTGTCTTGCGATCCGAGGAAACAAAACCGGCAGCCGAAACTCCAACTGCCGTAATCGTGTGTTTGTGCATTAGTTCTAGCGCGACTGCTGCAATTGTTTTGGTTAGTTCAAGTCCACCTTCGCGCGGTGTGTCACGACGTGAGGTTGCTAAAACTTTTCCAGCAGCATCAACAACGCCACCAAGAACTTTGGTTCCGCCGACATCTACGCCAACAGTTAAGGACATTAAGCAATTAGTTTTCTAAATATGACTTCAATTGTTGAAGCGCTTGATCAATTGTTGTTTGTTCAGCTTTTTTGCGCATCATTGCTGGAATCGGCATCGAGATTTCAACACCCATTTCATAGGTGACCTCGGTGCTGTCTTCGTCGATCTTCTTAATCGAATACGAACCTTCCATACCAGTTAGTAAATCAGCATCATTAAAAGTAAATGAAAGCTTGCTGGGAGCCTCTGACCACTCGTAATCAA
The DNA here is from genome assembly GCA_009924725.1 of Actinomycetota bacterium. Lineage (GTDB taxonomy): Bacteria > Actinomycetota > Actinomycetes > Nanopelagicales > Nanopelagicaceae > Planktophila. The sequence continues at coordinate 6,098 of RFRA01000017.1, read as the reverse complement.
GTGTGACTTTATCTTTCATCATGCCGGCATCTATTACGAACTTGCCAGAGGTTAATCGCCCTTGATCATCAGTAGCTAAAACTTCGACCGACTTAATCGATGTCGACCATTCGGGGTATTTGGCAATCTCGAAGAGGGCGGTCTGCACCTCGTTGATTGGGGCTTCAATAGTGATTTTTCCGCTGCTTAATTCGCTCATGGCGCAAAGGCTACCCTCTTCCATTTCCGATAGCCGCCACGCTAGCGTTCTCCCATGAACGAAATCACCATACCTGCCCTAGTTCCCGCGGCTACTGAGGGAAACCTGACAAATCTAGTCGCCGAACGTGCTTGGTTTGAACCAGAACGCATAATGCTCTCGCGCCCACTTGGCGAAGGTTGGCAGCCAGTAACTGCTCGAGAGTTTGAAACCGAAGTGCGCACAGCTGCTAAGGGACTGATTGCTGCCGGAATTCAAATCGGAGATCGCGTTGCAATCATGGCTCGTACTCGATACGAATGGACAATTTTAGATTTCGCTATTTGGTATGCCGGTGGTGTTGTTGTGCCAGTTTATGAAACTTCTTCAGCTGAACAAATTGATTGGATTCTTAATGACTCTGGTTCAGTCGGAATCATTGTCGAAACTCCAACTCATCGCGAACTAGTTGAAACGGTAAGACCAGCTCATACTCGTCATGTTTGGACAATGACCGATGGCGTTCTTGATATTTTGACGGCTTCCGGTGCTCACATTGGCGACGATGAAATTGATCGTCGACGTAACTCGCTCGTGCCAGATACTTTGGCAACTTTGATTTACACCTCGGGCACAACTGGAAAACCTAAGGGTGTTTCGTTAACCCACGGAAACTTTTTATCTGAGTGTGGAAATGTGGTTCAAGGCGCAAGCGATCTTTTCTTAAAGCCAAATGGATCTACTTTGCTTTTCCTACCAGTTGCACATGTATTCGGACGCATGGTGCAAATTGGTGCGATTACCGCCGGGTTGCATTTAGCTCACTGCAGCGACCCAGTTGGTCGATTAACAACAGACTTGGCATCTTTCAAGCCAACTTTCGTTCTTGCAGTTCCTCGCATATTTGAAAAGATCTATAACGGCGCCGAGGCGAAAGCCGATGCTGCCGGCAAAGGTGACATCTTCCGCAAAGCCGCCGCTGTTGCAATCGCATATAGCGAAGGATTAGACAGCAAGAAGATCTCGTTGTCGCTTCGCTTGAAGCACGCACTGTTCGACAAGTTAGTCTTTTCAAAGATTCGCTTGGCAGTTGGTGGTCGAGTTGAAGCGGCAATTTCAGGTGGCGCTCCCCTAGGTGCTCGATTAGGGCACTTCTACCGTGGTGCTGGAATTACTGTTTTAGAGGGTTATGGCTTGACTGAAACTACCGCTGGCGCAACGCTGAATTTATCTACGGCGCTACGAGTCGGCTCAGTTGGTAAACCAATACCTGGTACTTCAATAAAGATCGCCGATGATGGCGAAGTTCTGATCAGAGGTCCAATTGTTATGCGCGGTTATTGGCAGAACGATGCTGCTAATGCAGAAGTCTTTGATGCCGATCGCTGGTTTAAGACTGGTGACCTAGGCAAGCTAGATGAAGATGGTTACCTCTTCATTGTTGGTCGCAAAAAGGAACTTATTGTTACTGCAGGTGGAAAAAATGTTGCCCCTGCCGTTCTAGAAGATCGTTTGCGTTCTCACCCACTGGTGAGTCAGTGTGTAGTCGTCGGCGATGCTCGTCCATTTATTGGTGCTCTGATCACAATTGATCAGGATGCACTTAAGTCATGGGTAGCTGCGAATAAGAAGCAAGGCGCTTCAATGGCAGATCTAGCTGTTGACCCGCAACTAATAAGTGTGATTCAAACTGCCGTTGATGAAGCTAACAAGGCTGTAAGTAAAGCTGAATCTATTCGCAAGTTCAGAATTCTAACTACTGATTTCACAATCGCGGGTGGCCAGCTAACGGCAAAACTCTCAGTTAAGCGACATGTGATTGCGCAAGAATTCGCTTCTGAAATAGAGGCGCTCTACGAAAAAGAGTAATTGAATACTCGGGGCACAAATCAGATCGCACGCCAAATCCACGATGGGATAGCGCAAGATTTGGTAGCCCTAGGTTACTCAATTGATCAATCACTAGGTTCACCTGAATTACCAACCTCTACTCGTGCTGAACTTAGAGTCCTCAGGTTTGAAGTTTCTGAGTTGATTGAAAAAGTTCGGCGTGAAATTCTAAACCTGCGCAGTACACGACCAGACTTAGCCGAACAAGCACTTCTGATTTGCGGTGATCGTCTCGGACAAGTTAGTTTGGCGATTCCACTTGGTCAATCCCTACACCAGATAGCCGTTGAACTCTTGCGTAATGCAGCGGAGCACTCTGGGGCTAGCGTGATTAATTTGCAAACACATAGCCGCGATGCTCTTACCGTTATCGAAGTTAGCGATAACGGGATTGGCGGCGTGGAGATGAAAGCAGATCGATTCGGTTTAGTAGGGATCACTGAAGCAGTGGTTGAACTCTCAGGCCAAATTGAATTCATTAACTTGACGCCTGGTCTCTTGATTCGAGTATCGATTCCCAGTTGACCCGCCGCGTTCTAATCGTTGATGACCATCCAATCGTTCGTGCCGGGTTGGAGCAAGCACTGATTAAAGCCGATTTCTCCATCTGCGCCGTGGCCGCAAGTAAGAACGAAGCGATGGCGCAGATTGCACGAACAAATCCAAACTTAATTTTGCTGGATCTAAATCTGCCAGATGGAAGTGGGTTTGAAGTTGCCAGCTGGGTCAGAGGAATATCTGACACTACTGGCATCGTTATTCTCACCTTAAACGATGCCCCAGAACTTTTGTTAGCAGCCCTTGCTGCCAGAGTTAGTGGTTTTGTCCTAAAGAGTGCGCCGATCACTGAAGTTATTGCGACTTTGGAACGTGCCCTCGTGACGCCACTAAGTTTCACAGCCTCTGGTTTGCATAAAGCGCTTAAGGCAAAAGAACGCTTACCCAATTTAAGTTCACGTGAGTTTGAAGTGCTAAGCATTTTAGCGACTGGAAAAAGTACCAGGGAAATAGCTAGAGAACTTTATTTAAGTGAACCAACTATAAAGACCCATCTGGCCAGTATTTATCGAAAACTTGAAGTTAACAATCGAATCTCTGCGGTAGCAGTTGCTAGAGAAAATTCTTGGTTAGGCAAGTAACGCCGTAAATTTTGTAGCCCAAATGTCCCAGCGCCAGTTTTGGGTAATCCAGGTCCTGCCATTAGCGCCCATTAAGGCAGACAGTTCCGGATTGTTTAGTAATTCAATGCAGGCCTGAGCAATTTCAGAAACATTAGTCCCATCAACAACCACACCAGTTTCACCAACTAGAACTGCATCAGGTGCTCCCCCTGAGCTTCCGCCAACTACGGGCAAACCACAGGCGCTAGCTTCGAGATAGACAATGCCTAGTCCTTCTACTTCCAGCCCAAAGAATCTCGAACGCGATGGCATCGCAAAAACGTCACCAAGGCAAATGTATTCAGGCAGTTCGGCATAATTAATGCGACCGATAAATGTTATGCAATCTGAAACCTTTAATTTAATGGCTAACTTCTCTAAGTAAGCCTGATGCGGGCCAACTCCAACTAACACCAAATGCACATTTGGTACTGCAGTTTTGATTGCGGGCAGCGAAGCAATCAACATATCTTGACCTTTACGATGCACTAATCGTCCTACACTAATGATTACTGACTTATCTGTAAGGCCTAGTTCGGCTCGTAGGTTACTTGAATCCGTAGGGACGAAATGTTCTACATCTATACCAGGTGCAATTTGTACTAACTTGCTTAAATTGGACTTAGGCAAAGCTTTGCTAATCTCACTTTTCGTATAGTCACCTAAGTAGGAAATCGAATCAAGATGTTTGCTCATATGACGAATCGCGAGATTAAATGGTGGCATTTTTGACCACCAAACTTCGTGGCCATGAGTTAGCGCCACTATTTTTTTTGCACCAGCACTTCGCATTGACTTTGCCATAATCCCTAGTGGAGCTGCAGCGCCAAAGGCAACTTTCGATAATCTGCGTTCACTTATCAATCTTTGGCAAGTTTTAATAACACGGGGTGTTGGTAACAGAATTTTGCTGCGATCACGAATAACTTCAACGCCGAAATCTTGCAACCATTTGGCATCAAAATCTGAGGTAGCAGCCTGAGCGCTCGTATAAACGATGACTGAGCCCTTGGGTAAGCGTTGGACTAAACCATGTACAAAAGTTTCAATACCGCCGGCCCTTGGGCCAAAATCATTAGTTATAAATAAAGTAGTCGCTACCATCACTAGAACCGACGAACAGCAACAAGTTTTTTACGGCCTAATGCGGTAGCCGCATTAGAAACCACTTTCACTCGAGAACCCGGACGTGGTGCATGAACCATTTTTCCGCCACCTAGATAAATTGCAACATGTGAAATCGGCCGTCCGTAAAAGAGTAAGTCCCCTGGTTTGGCCGAGCTGTAAGAAACACTTCGGCCATATCGCGATTGAGCTGCCGATGAGTGGGGTAGCGATACACCCGCTTGTTGATAAGCACGCATGGTCAGACCTGAACAATCCCAAGTAATCGTGCCGGCGGCCCCAAAAACATAACGGTCGCCAATCTGTTTTAAGGCATATCTAATTGCGATACCAGCACGACCCGAAATTGCTCCGGCGCTACTTGCATAAGCTTTGGAGGATGCTTGATCAGCATCTTCTTCGGCTGCCGCGAGAGCAGCCAATCTGGCGCGGTCTTCCTTCTTTAGTTTCGCTAAAATTTTCTCGGCACTGGCTAACTTTGCTTTTGCTTGAGCTGACTTCTGGGCAAACCTTGCCTGCGCGGCTTTAACTAAAGCTAACTTGTCGTTAACGGTTAACGTGGTTGCATTTAGGCGTTGTTGCGCCGCTTCAAACTTTCGCAATTGCGTGCTCTTTGCGCGAGTGATTGACTCGAGTGAACCCGCTGAACTTAAATATAGTTCTGGATTCGCTGAGAACAATAGCTCTAAGCCTTGACTTAATCCGCCAGCTTTATATTGTTCAATTGCAATTGTTCCTAAAGATTTTTTAAGTGCAGCAACTGTTTCACCTTGTGCCGCGGCTTCTTGCTTAATTCCGTTTAGTCTCTTAGTCAAAGTTGCCAGTTGAACTTTTGCCGCTTGCGCACCTTCGGCAGCCGAAGCTGCATCTTCTTCGAGTTGGCGAACTTGGGCTTGAATCTGTGTCAGTGTTGGCGCTGCTTGGGCTACGGGAACAATTAATGCACTTAACATCGCCCCCGCCGCGCTTATTGCGAGCGCGCTTCGTAGAGCTTTGCCTGACATGGAGAAGAGGTTATCGGTGCGTAGTTGCGCTACTCAACCTCAAACCACGCATAGTTGCCAAAAAGCGCAATTCAGGCTCAAAATTCCGGCAGAAATCATCGAATTCACAGGAAAGCAAGGCTGATCAAGCAAGAAACCCAACCTACGCGAGAAACCTTAGCGGCGGCACAATTCCTCTCGAAGAAAGAACTTCGAGCGCTTGCGCGGTTTGGTTACTTAAATCTACTGAGTCTTCAGCTTTGTTTAAAAAGAATGAGACAACACAATCTTTACAAGCTAAGTCTCGTAGGGAACAAGAATCGCAGTCAATGATCATGCTCTAAAGAGTAAAGGCCACCACTGACAATGAATCTGTGCAATCCATAAAAGATTTTAGGTCAGACACTCAAAAATCTACGCCCTAAATCGATCGCCACCCCCTAACTTTTCCCCGTGCCTATTATCGCCTCGTTAGTCGTTGGTTCCGATGGATCTACCAGTAAAGAAGGCCGGTCAGCTGGAGTTTCTAGCGCTGCTGATCGTCGAGCTTTCTTAGCCCGTCGCCGAAGCGCAGATGCGTTGTTAATTGGTGGCAATACGGCCCGCAATGAGCCATATCAAAAGACACCGGTGCCAGTTGTTGTCGTCTCTAAGTCGATGCTTAATCCACTTTCAAATAATCGCTTAGTCCATTGGTGGAATTGTGACCCGATCGAAGCGCTAGCGCGGGCCCAACGTCTCTTCGGTGAAACTATTGTGATC
>RFRA01000160.1 GCA_009924725.1 Actinomycetota bacterium | reverse complement strand
ACATATCGATCGCTTCAAGGCGGCTCTTGCCTCAACTGGAATGAAAGTTCCGATGGCGACAACAAATCTATTTACGCACCCAGTTTTTAAAGATGGTGCATTTACTTCTAATGATCGCGATATTCGTCGCTACTCAATTAAAAAGACAATGCGAAACATTGATCTTGCTGCCGAACTAGGCGCAGAAATTTATGTCGCTTGGGGCGGCCGCGAAGGTGCTGAATCAGATGGCGCTAAAGATGCCTACGTTGCACTAGATCGTTTCCGCGAAGCATTTAACACTCTTGGCCAATACGTTTTAGATAATGGTTACAACATCAAGTTTGCGATTGAACCAAAGCCAAATGAACCACGTGGTGATATTTTCTTGCCAACGATTGGTCACGCTTTAGCCTTTATTAATTCGCTAGATCACCCAGAACTAGTTGGTCTTAATCCAGAAGTTGGCCACGAACAAATGGCTGGCCTTAACTTTGTCCACGGAATCGCGCAAGCGCTTTGGCACAAGAAGTTATTCCATATTGATCTAAATGGTCAGCATGGGCCAAAGTATGATCAAGATTTAGTTTTCGGTCATGGTGATTTAAAGTCCGCCTTCTTCTTAGTTGATTTACTTGAACGCTATAACTACAGCGGTCCTAAGCACTTCGATTACAAGCCAGCTCGCACTGAAAGCGATAAGGGAGTTTGGGAATCAGTGAGTGCAAACATGCGCACTTATTTAATGCTGAAAGAGCGAGCACTGGCTTTCCGTAGCGATCCACGCGTGATTAATGCGATGGCAGAGTCCAATATTCCGGGCTTAGCCGAGCCAACATTTGCTCCAGGTGAAACATGGCGCGATCTCGCAAACGAGTTCCTCGATATTGAGACAGCTGGCAAGCGCGGCTATCACTATGAAGCACTTGATCAGTTGGCACTTGAGCACCTGATGGGTACTAAGTAAAACTAGTTCAGATCTAAACGGCACTGCCGCGGCGAGAAACCGCATCAACGCCAGCTGAAACTAATAGCACTGCACCGGTAACAATGAACTTGATACCAGCTGCGTAACCGAGCAAACCCATTCCGTTATCAATAACGGCAACTACTAGGCCACCCAGAATCGCATCGCGCATCTTTCCTTTGCCACCGAACAAACTGGTACCACCAATTACTGCGGCGCCAACTGCATAAAGCAGAGTTGAAGAACCACCAGTTGTTGGTGAGATTGAGTTTTGACGTGATGCAAAGAGCAAGCCAGCGATTGCAGATAGCGCAGAACAAATTACGAAGGCTGCGATGCGAATATTTTTCACATTAATACCAGCGCGACGAGCAGCTTCGGCATTTCCACCAACTGCATAGATGTGGCGACCAAATGCGGTGCGACCAAGTACAAAAGTTCCGATTACAAGTAATATCAAAATAACTGGAACTACGTAGGGAATACCTTTGAGGCTAACCAGCTCGCGGTTATTGCTACGTTCTAGATTAAGTGCAAATACCGCTAGGCCCGAGACTCCAACCAAGCTAATTGTTTTGATTAACCACAACTTAAATAGCTCAGCTTTAAGTCCAGCTTTCCGGCGAGCATTAATGCGGCTTAAACCAAGTAATACATAGAAAACTGATGCAGCGATATAGAAAGCCCAACTTAGGGTTGGTGAGAGATTACTGTTTTGAATAGCTAAAACAGTTTCATCTTCAACGCGAATAGTTCCGCCTTCGCCAGCCAGAATCAGCAAGATTCCTTGGAAGCGCCGCATACACCTGATGCGTAACCAGCAGATAAATCAATCTCACCTAATAGAAGTACGAAAATTAGCCCCATTGCAATAACAATTACTGAAGCTGCTTGAGTTAATAAGTTTGCAAAGTTGCCAGGCGTTAAGAAAACACTCGACATCGAACCGAAAACAATACAAAGTGCTATCAGGCCCAAGACAGCAGGCAGGGCACCGATATCGCCAGCTTTTACCTTTGACCAGTAATCGTGTGCGGCGCTTTTTAGTGAGGTATCTGGAACTTCAACGGCTGCAGTAGAAGTGCTCATTACTTAACTCCTGCCTTGTCGACACCAGCAGATGCGCCAGTAGTGATTAACTCAATTACCTGTCTTGGAATTACCTCATTCTTAGCAACTTGAGCTGCCATAGATCCAAGATAAAGCGCTGCGATGTTATCGGCCACTTCAAATACATCGTTGATGTTGTGGCTAATCAAAATTACACCTAAGCCGTTATCAGCTAAGCGGCGTACTAAATTCAATACTTGTTCAGTCTGAGCAACACCAAGGGCAGCGGTCGGTTCATCGAGAATAACTACCTTGCTATTCCAGAGCACAGCTTTAGCGATAGCCACAGTTTGGCGCTGACCACCAGAAAGAGATGCCACAGTTTGGCGAATAGATTTAACAGTACGCACGCTCAAACTATCTAGGGTTTTGCGAGCGAGTGATTCCATTGCTGATTCATCAAGCACTGGACCCTTTTTAACTTCGCGGCCTAAGAACATATTGTGAACAATGTCTAAGTTATCGCAGAGCGCTAAATCTTGATAAACAATTTCAATACCTAAAGCAGTTGCA
>RFRA01000159.1 GCA_009924725.1 Actinomycetota bacterium | reverse complement strand
CCTGATCGCGGTTACGCATTAAGTATTCGAGGTGCCGCTCGTGAAATTGCTGGTGCCCTTGATCTGAACTTCATTGACCCAGTAACACATGCTAAAGCTCTAGAATTCAAAGAGAACGGTGGCGCAACGCCAATCAAGATTTCAGATGGCGCAATGGTCGCTTATCTTCGTTCGCTTGATAATTTTAATCCGAAAGCACCGTCACCAATTTGGTTAAGTCGTCGAGTTGAAAAAGTTGGCATGCGCTCGATCTCATTAGCTGTAGATGTAACTAATTACGTAATGATAGAACTAGGTCAGCCGTTTGATCCAATCGCCATTGCCAAGAATTCTCGTCGCCATAAGCTTTCAACTGAAGCGTCACGTCGACTAGAGCGCGGCGTTGATCCCTCATTAGCTGAGTTCGCATCAGGGCGTGCGGCTGAATTGATGATTGCATTAGGCGGGGCTACCTATGTAGGTACTTCTGTTTCGGGCGAAGCGAGATATCCGTCGCTCATCGACTTAGATCCAAAATATGTGAACGATCGCTTAGGCACCGAACTTTCTACTGAAGTTATCGAAAAAGCACTTACGACTGTAGGTTGCGATGTAAACACTAAGAGCTGGAAAGTTGACCCGCCTTCATGGCGAGGCGACCTACAAATTCCGGCCGATTTGGTTGAGGAAGTTGCTCGCATTGTTGGCTATGACCAAATCCCATCGGTGCTGCCACGCAGTCCTTATGCGGCAACCTTGACGCCGGTCCAGCTTCGTCGTCGCACCATTGCAGCAGCACTTGCTGCTCGCGGATTAACTGAGGTTCAAAATTTCCCGTTCGTTGCTGAGTCGACCATGAAGACACTTAATTACACCGGTGAGCGTGCCGCAACTTTCCGCATTGCTAATCCAATGTCTGAAGAAACTCCACTAATGCGTACTCACTTGATTCCGGGATTGATTGGCGCTGCGCAAAGAAATCTTTCCAGAGGAGCACGCGACTTCGCACTTTTTGAGATCGGTGCAATTTTCCGTAACACGACTAAGTTAGTTGATGGAATTTTTCCAACGCTCGGGGTAAAACCAGATGCGGCAACAATTAAAGCGATTTTCGAAAGTGTCCCTCCTCAACCCATTCACCTGGGTGCAATATTTGTAGGAAAGATAACTGGCGATAATTGGCGAACCAAAGCGCGCAACTATGAATGGGCTGATGCGATTGCAGAAGCCCAAACCGTGTTAGATCTTTGCGGGCTTTCATATACCGTCGAGCGTTCAGATTTTGCGCCATGGCATCCAGGTCGTTGTGCCGAACTTTTAGTTGACGGGAAAGCGGTAGCTCATGCTGGCGAACTACATCCGCGGGTTTGCAAAATCGGCGATGGCAAGATTTCCTTAGCTTTCACGCTCTCATTCCGAGCACCAGATCGCACGCTTACTGGCGAGGAAATCAGCGCTGCGCGCGAGGCCGCAGTAGCCAATGCCAGCAAGCTCTATGGGGCGACGGTTCGTTCTTAACCTTGCATAATTATGCAGATTCATGCATAATTATTCCTATGAAAACAGCAATCGTTGGCGCGAGTGGATATGCCGGTACCGAGCTGCTTAGGCTCTTACTCGAGCATCCCAAATTTGAAATCAGCGTTATTACGGCGCATTCCAATGCTGGCGAGTTAATCTCATCCGTCGCGCCACAACTGGCCAAACTGGGAGATCGCCGGTTTGAAAAATTTGATCTAGCCAAAGTAAACGGTTGCGAACTTGTCTTCTTAGCTTTGCCACATGGTGAATCGGCCGCTCTTATCGCGCAGTTAGATCCAAATATTAAGGTCGTTGACCTAGGTGCTGATTTCAGATTATCAAACGCCGATCAATGGGTTAAGTACTACGGCGGAACTCATGCCGGAACTTGGACATATGGGTTGCCAGAACTACCTGGCAAAAGAGAACAAATTAAGAAGGCCACTCGGATCGCAAATCCGGGCTGCTACGCAACCTCAATTTCACTAGCTATCGCTCCTGCACTTGGTTTAGTTGATGCCAGAGATATTGTTGTTGTTGCAGCTTCAGGTACCACCGGCGCGGGCCGAAGCGCAAAAGTAAATCTAATCGGTAGCGAAGTAATGGGGTCACTTTCTTCGTACAAATTTGGGGGAGTGCATCAACACACGCCTGAAGTTGAGGAAGCGCTCACACATATTGCATGTAGTGAAGTCAAAGTTTCGTTTACCCCAATTTTGGCACCAATGCCGCGTGGCATTTTAAGCACCGTGACTGCAAAATTAAATACCAGCGCAACGACCGAAAGTATGCATCAGCTCTACGTTAGCGCTTACGCTAATGATGAATTTGTTACCGTTTTGCCACTAGGGCAAATGCCGAAGACTAATTCGGTAATCGGAAGCAATAACGTTCACCTACAAGTTGCCGTTGATCCACATACTAATCGGCTAATCATTTCGGCTGCCCTCGATAATTTAGGTAAGGGTGCCGCTGGTCAAGCAATTCAGAATGCGAATTTAATTTGCGGCCTGGCCGAGAACGCTGGGTTACAAGTAAGTGGGTTAGGAGTTTGATCGTCATTAAATATGGCGGTCATGCCATGAAAGATGAGAGCGGGGCATTTGCCCA
>RFRA01000158.1 GCA_009924725.1 Actinomycetota bacterium | reverse complement strand
ATCCAACTGTTCCGAGCGGAGTTCTCGAGCGCGGTTTACTTCTAAAACTTCGTTTTGCTTTCGATCACTACATCAATTTGCGCCCAGCTAAGTTGATGCCCGGTGTTACTGGCCCACTTGCTACCAAGGCGCCAATTGATTTCATTGTGGTTCGCGAAGGTACCGAAGGCCCATATGTTGGCGCTGGTGGCGTACTTGCTGAAGGCACTGAAAATGAGATTGCAACCGAAGAATCCTTAAATACTCGTCGTGGAGCTGAGCGAGTTATTCGCGATGCATTTGCTCGTGCGAGCAAGCGCGAACGCAAGAAGTTAGCGTTGATTCACAAGAACAATGTGCTTACTCGCGCCGGTGGCTTGTGGACCCGTACCTTTAATGAAGTTGCTAAAGAATTTCCAGAAATTACAACTGAGTATTTACATGTAGATGCCGCTTCGATGTTCTTCGTGACAAACCCAGAACGTTTTGATGTAGTTGTAACCGATAATCTTTTCGGTGACATTCTGACCGATATCGCTGCTGCTATCTGCGGCGGAATTGGTTTGGCCGCATCTGGCAATATCAACCCAACTGGAAAATTCCCATCAATGTTCGAACCAGTACACGGTTCGGCACCTGATATTGCGGGTAAGAATTTAGCTGACCCAACTGCAACGGTCATGTCGGTTGCGATGTTGCTAGATCACATGGGTCTATCTGATGCTGCCCGTGAAGTTGAAAAAGCTGTAGCTCAAGATTTATTAAATCGTGGCGATAAAAAACGTTCTACAACTGAAGTTGGCGATGCGCTCCTTGCATTGTTAACTGCATAGGTCAAGAAGGGAAATTGCAATGAAGTATCGTCTTTCAACTACTGCTGTATCTGAAGCTGATCGCACTGAGAAAATTGCAAACCCCGGGTTTGGAAAGTACTACACCGACCACATGGTTATCTGCGAATGGAATGAAGCAACTGGTTGGGATGAGCCAGAACTAATTCCATATGGCCCACTTTCGTTAGATCCAGCAACAGCCGTGTTTCATTACGGCCAAGAGATTTTCGAAGGCATGAAGGCATATCGCCAACCCGATGGTGGCGTATCGCTATTTCGCCCTGATGCCAATGCGCTTCGTTTTGCACGTAGTGCTAAACGTTTAGCGCTACCTGAGATGCCAATTGACCTATTCATTGAAACTGTAGAAGAGCTCGTAAAGGCTGATTCTGGCTGGGTTCCAGGCAAGATTGGCGAAGCGCTCTATATTCGCCCTTTCATGATCGCAACTGAAGTTGGTTTAGGCGTGCGCCCATCAAATAAGGCAACGAAAATGGGTTGAAGAAATGGGCGGTATGAATCTTTACTTCGTAAGAGGTAAGGGCGCTGATGCGACTGTTGTAACTCCAAAATTAACTGGCACATTGCTTCCGGGTATCACTCGCGATTCAATTCTTAGCGTTGCCAAAGATCTTGGCTATAAAACTTCTGAAGAAATGATCAGCATCGATGATTGGCGCGATGGCGTTGCCAGTGGCGAGATCACTGAAATTTTTGCTTGCGGTACCGCCGCTGTCGTTTCTCCAGTTGGTCAAGCAAAAAGCACCATGGGTACTTGGGTAACTGGCGATGGGCAACCTGGTGTGATCACCATGCAGATTCGCAATACTCTGCTTGGAATTCAGCATGGCACTATCGCAGATACTCATAACTGGGTTCATAAGGTTCTTTAAGAAATAGCCATGACGATCAACGACGCTTTTCATATCTATGACACCACTCTGCGCGATGGTGCGCAGCAAGAAGGTCTCAACCTTTCGGTGCACGATAAGTTGGCGATCGCACGTCACCTTGATGATTTAGGCGTTGGCTTTATTGAAGGCGGTTGGCCTGGTGCTAATCCAAAAGATACCGAGTTTTTTGCTCGCGCTAAGAAAGAGTTACAACTAAAGAACGCAACTTTTGTAGCTTTCGGTGCGACTCGTCGCCCTAACGTAAAAGCAGCAGATGACGCCCTTCTTGGCGCCCTTCGCGATAGCGGGGCACCTGCCGTTACTTTGGTAGCTAAGGCATACGATCGCCACGTTGATCTCGCGCTTAAAACCACGCTTGATGAGAACCTCGAGATGATTCGCGATTCGATTACTCACCTACGCGCCGAAGGTCAACGCGTATTTCTAGATGCCGAACATTTCTTTGATGGCTACCGTTCAAACCGTGCTTATGCAATAGAGGTTGTTCGAGTTGCTGCCGAATCTGGCGCCGATGTAATTGCCCTTTGCGATACCAACGGTGGCATGTTGCCTGATGAACTATCTCAAGTTGTACATGATGTTTTGCAAGCAAGTAAAGCACGTCTTGGAATCCACTGCCACAATGACACGGGTTGCGCAGTTGCTAACTCAATGGCCGCTGTTGCTGCAGGTGCTACCCATGTGCAAGGAACGCTTAATGGTTATGGTGAGCGCACTGGTAATGCTGATCTAGTTACCATCATTGCTAACTTAGAACTTAAGAAAGAAAAACTAGTTTTGCCCGCAAATGCGCTACGCGAGTCTTTCCGTATTTCGCATGCAATTGCCGAAATTACCAACATCAATCCAAGTGCGCGTCAACCATATGTTGGCGTTTCGGCATT
>RFRA01000157.1 GCA_009924725.1 Actinomycetota bacterium | reverse complement strand
TAGTTATACCGCGCGCATTAAAGGTCGCGCATTAGATTTAACGTTCAAAGAGTTTGAGTTATTAAAATTTTTGGCCCAACACCCAGGTCGTGTCTTTACTCGAGCCCAGTTGTTGCAAGAAATTTGGGGTTACGATTATTTTGGTGGCACTCGCACAGTTGATGTGCATATCAGGCGACTTCGTTCCAAACTTGGCCCAGAGCACGAAGCAATTATCGGCACCGTGCGAAATGTGGGATACCGCTTTACGATAACGAGTGCCATAAAAGATACTCAAATCACTGAACGGATTTAGTTGTGCGCACGATTCTAAAATTGCACCGATCACTTGTTGCTGACTTTCCAGAGCCAATTACTTCGGCCGAGATAACAACATTTAATCCGGCTGATTCGGATGAATGGTTAGCGCTAAATAACAAGATTTTTATTGCCCACCCAGATCAAGGCGATTGGGTAATGCAGGATTTAACAAATCGCATGCAAGAAAGTTGGTTTACTGCTGATGGCTTCTTTTTAGCCCGCGAACAGGGCGAAATTATTGGGTTTTGCTGGACGAAAATCCATCATGACCGGGTAAATGAGGGCGCAATCGGCGAGATTTATGTGATTGGCGTAAACCCAGGTGCTCATAGCTCTGGGCTAGGCAAGGCGCTAATGCTTACCGCTCTGCGCTATTTCCAAAGCAAGGAAATCAAAGAATCAATGCTTTACGTTGATGCTGATAACCACGCAGCTCTTATTCTTTATAAGAAATTAGGCTTCAACTAACTCTGCACACATCTTTCGAAATGCCGCAGTATGCGCATCGACATCACCACTTGTAGTGTCAGGGCACATCAGCGCCATGTTATGAAATGGCGTGATCAAGAAACCATCGTTTAACATCCGCAAGTGAAGATACTGCTCTAATTCAAAATCTCCCGAATTGTTTGCATCAGCCCCAGTAACCGGAGCAACTTTGCCAAAAATATATTCACCGCGCGCACCTAAACGATTACAGCTCCATGGCAAATCAAATTCGGCGATCGCGGCATCTACACCATCAGACCACCGAGTGCCAAGGTCAATCATGCGATCAAAGTTTTCTTTGGTAAGAACACTGGTAAGCGTCGCGCGCATCGCAGCAAGAGAGAGCGCATTTCCCGCCAGCGTTCCACCGATTCCACCAGTATCAATAATTTCTAGTTCAACCATTTTTTTAATGGAATCTGCAATCACTTGTGTCATTCCAAAAGTACCAGTTGGAATTCCGCCACCGATTGCTTTTCCTATAGTTAGAAAATCTGGCTTTAATCCGCGATCTGCGGTCATTCCACCAGGACCAACTGAAATCGTGTGAGTCTCATCGATTATCAAAATCGTGCCGTACTTTTTGGCAAGTTCTTGTACGGCTTCTAAATAACCTGCTTGCGGAAGAACAATTCCAACATTAGTCATTGCAGGTTCCATCAAAATTGCTGCTACATCACCGTGAGCCAACGCTTTTTCCATGCCGGCAATGTCATTGAATTCAACCACTCGAGTCGTTTGATCTAGTGAGACTGGTGCGCCAATATTCCCTTCGCGGGCTACGGTATTTCCCGCTGAATCCAAGGTTGCAAAAGTTTCATCTACGGACCCGTGATAACAACGGTCAATAACCACAATCTTTGAGCGGCCAGTAAGCAATCGGGAATAGCGAATTACATGGCGATTAGCGTCTGTGGCTGAAACTGTAAATTGCCAAAGTGGTAAGCCAAATCGGTTAGCTAGTTCAGCTGAAACGATTGCGGCATCAGCCGTTGGCAACATCGCAGTAATACCTTTGCCGGCTTGTTCGCGAATTGCGGCCACAGTTGCATCAGGTGAATGGCCAGTCATAGAACCGGTATCACCTAAACAAAAATCAATGTAAGAATTTCCGTCAACATCAGTAAAGCGGGCACCTTTAGCTTGATCGATAAAGACTGGGTAAGCGCCAGGCCACTTAGCCATCCAGGACATCGGAACTCCGCCAGGCATTGAGTGCTTTGCATTTTCAAAGAGTTCGCCACTTTTTGGGTGTAACTTTAAAAAGCGTTCTTCTTCGATCGCTGTTAATTTAGCTAGGCGCTCACGCTTGATCATTTTGTTTCCTATTCCTTTTATTCTTCAGTAAAAACAAATAGCGCTTCAATGTAGTGCTCACCAGTAATTCCTAAATTAGCTGCATCGGGTGGCGCAGTTTGTGGTTCGATACAAACACCTTCAGCATCTTCGCTATAGACAACCCACCAAGGTGCATCACATTCAATATCTATACGTGCTACATCTTCCCAAATAATTGCAGGTGTACCAATCACGCCAGTGAAAGCGTCGTCCCAGGGTTCTGGTGACGGTTTAATTAATTCACCAGTGGGTAGCCCATCTGAGCCACGTTGCAACATTTTGTTTGCAGAAAATTCCATTACTGCACTGCCGCCACGATCTAAGTCTCGCGCAAACCAAGGATGTAAACCTAACCAAGCTGGCAGATCACATTCTCCTGGTTCATATTCAAGCGACCAACGAATTGCATCATCTAAAACTTCAATCGTTTGTTCTAAAGTTGCGCCGCCATAAGGTGCTGGTAAGTGCAGCAACGAACGTCCTGGGCCGATTTCTTGCCAAGATGAAGT
>RFRA01000156.1 GCA_009924725.1 Actinomycetota bacterium | reverse complement strand
ATTGATCATCGCCCTGACTGCAATTGGTTTTGAAGGCTTGGGAATTCCCTTCGCGTTAGCAATTGGGGTCTGGCTGCTCTTGGCGCTGGGAGCGATAACGGCCATACAGCGCATCTTGATCGTTAAGGCGGCGTTGTAAAGCGATGAACTTGGATAATGTGGTTGCTCTCGCATATTTTGTAGGTTGGAAATTAGTTAGAGCCCTCCCGGAGAAATTCGCCTACGCGTGCTTCAAGTGGATAGGAAGAATCACCTTACGTCGCAACGCAGTTCCAATTCAAAGGTTGCGCAGTAATTTGTCAAGAGTCTGTCCTGCCAAAGATAGCGCTGCGATGGATCAGCTGATGGTTGAAGCAGTCTCTTCTTATATGCGTTATTGGTGCGACACCTTCAGGTCGCCGGATTGGTCGCAGTCGCGAATAGAATCGTCAGTAACCGTTACTCGTGAAGAGTTATTAACTGCGCCAATGCGCGATGGACGCGGAGTTGTTATCGCGCTTCCACATGCTGGTAACTGGGATCATGCTGGCTCTTACTTCTGTGGAATGGGTTTTAAGCTGGTAACGGTCGCTGAAAGACTTAAGCCAGAGGCGCTCTTCAAGAAATTTTTGGAGTATCGCCAGAACATGGGAATGGAAGTATTAGCCTTAGATACTCGATCTATGGCAACGCTCATGCAACGCGCAAGGGACGGCGCGCTTATTGCTTTAGTGGCAGATCGCGACTTATCGCGCAGCGGAATTGATGTTAACTTCTTTGGATATCCAGCTCGCATGCCGGCCGGTCCCGCACTTCTAGCGGTTAGAACTGGGATTCCACTTGTGACTGCTTTCGTTTCCTACACTGCAACTGGAATTCACGTTGAGTTCAATAGCGTCGCGATTCCAGAAAACGGCACTGATTCAGAACGCGTGGCTCAAGTCGTGCAGACCTGCGCAGATCATTTCGCCCAAGGTATAGCTCGTGCTCCACAGGATTGGCATATGTTGCAAAGAATCTGGATTGATGGAGATTTCCAGGAGCGCAACGTATGACGTTACAGAAATTGCGTATTGGACTTGTTTGCCCATATGGATGGGATACGCCAGGAGGAGTTCAAAACCATGTTCGCGATTTGGCGGAGTATCTAATTGCTAAGGGTCATTTCGTCTCCGTTTTAGCACCAGTCATTGATGAAGCAGCAATCCCCGATTATGTAGTTAGCGCAGGTAAGCCAATTGCGATTCCATATAACGGGGCAGTAGCGCGCGTACTCTTTGGACCGATCGCTTTTTCACGAGTACGTCATTGGATATCTAATGGAAAGTTTGATTCTGTCATTTGATCGGCGCTAGTAATGACTATCGGAGATTTTTCAACAAACAAACCAGTTGTTGCATTAAATTCATAGATACCCCATGTAGAATTAGTTGTATCTAACCAATATGCACCATCTTCTGCTTCACCTGATGGTCTAGAAACTGAACCTACTAATTCAGCTAAGTCAATATCTGCTCTTACAATATAGCAACGATTAGTCAAACCCATTAACGAATAAGCAGCCAATAAGCCGTATTCGTTCAGCTCGTAACCATTGATTGGCGTGCCAGCTGTGGTTTTATAAAAGAACGGAACACCAAACGTTGCAGATAAATCACGCTGGCTAGTAATTAAATATACTCTGTTAGCATTAGCTTGTAGTGTACCTGCAGCAACACCTACGCCAGTGCCAGAAACTTTGTTCTGTGCAGTGGCAAGTAAAATATAAGGAACCGAGTTAACAGCGGCTGGTATATATTGACTTTCGTCAACAACTGTAACTTGAACGCCTGGTGATAAAAGTGCCATAGTGAAAATCCTTTTTTCTAGTTATTAATATTTATATCAAAAGACAAAAACAAGAGGTAATTAAGGCCTTTGGTAAAGGTTTTCGTGGTAAATATATCATGATTAGACCCATTTGTCCGGCATGTCGCCAGCGACCTTGCGCCATCAATTACTATCGTGACGAAGTCACACACTATCGAAATCGGTGTGGGCAATGCATTGCTAAAAATCGTAGTATTAAACCACCCGAACCCAGGTGGAAGACTGCAGGTTACAAGAAAAAGCCTGCATGTGATCGTTGCAGTTTTAGATCACGTTATGCCAGTCAACTACTGGTTTATCATGTGGATGGCAACCAGCATAACACTACTCTACGCAATTTAAAAACCGTATGTTTAAATTGTGTAGAGGAAATTAAACGGATGGACCGTCCTTGGGTGCCTGGTGAGCTAGAACCAGATCTTTAATCTGACTGTAAAGACGATCTAACCCGTCGGCATTGTTGTCAATCACAGCATCAAATTTGGTACCAATCCAAGCAGTTTCACTGGCATGAACTTTGGATCTTTCTAGCTGTTCTCGGCTTAATGCCCATGTTATATTACCAACCGGCCCACGGTTTAAACTCAAGGCCGCATCATACCACGCAGGTTCTGGGCCACGAACCACACGAATAACAATGCCACCAGCATTTCTAATACTTTTAATTTCATTAGGAAAACGGCAGTCTGAAATTACTACATCATCCGTTGTTTTTCTAAGTTTATTTTCTAAGGCTGCAATCCAGATATCATCGTGAAAGCTTCTACGGGCAACTTCGGTCCCCCATACTTG
>RFRA01000155.1 GCA_009924725.1 Actinomycetota bacterium | reverse complement strand
ACCCGCAATTTTTCCTACCAGTTGATCGGCTGCCCCAGCGGGAGACGTATTGATAATCAAATCGTATTTTGACCAGTTGATCTGATCATCAAAGCCAATTACTGACACCGGTGCAAAGAGCGCTGACTTAATCAAACTTTCACTGCGATGTGCACTGCGACTCGCTACATCAATACAAACGCCCACACTATCGAAGGCGGCAATTGCTGCTCGAGCAGTTGCTCCACCACCTAAAATCAATAGGTTTTGAAATGTGGCATTTGTTTTTGCGGCCACACTTTGTTGGAAACCGACCACATCAGTACTATCAACTTTCCAGTTATCACCGACTTTAATCAATGTGTTAGCGCTTCGAATGCGCTTTGCTAACTCCGAAGTTGGAAAGCCTAAATCAACCAGCTCTTCTTTCAGTGGCATAGTCAAAGAGAAACTGTTTAACTCTGGTGGCGTGGCTTCCAAATATTTAGCAAGAGTTCCACCTTTAACTTCAACTGCAGTGTATTTTGCTGAGATTTCTAAGCACTCATAAGCTATCTGGTGAATAACTGGTGAAAGGGAGTATGAAATCGGCGAGCCAAGGACTGCGCCATTAAAGGTCCTCAATCGAATGCACCCGCCTTTCGGTTCTTTTGATAGAGCGACTTCCAATTACTAAATTCGGAAAATGATTTAGTAAAGCGCGTATCGCCTGGAGCTACCGTAATAAAGAATAGCCAGTCTCCTTCAGCTGGAGCGATGGCAGCTTTCAGGGCTGCCAGACCAGGATTTCCAATCGGCGCTGGCGGCAACCCATAGTTTTGATAGGTGTTGTACGGCGATTTCAATTTGGTGGAATTGTTGCTCAGGAAAATTTCTCCTCGGGTGTTCTTTAAATAGTGAACTGTGGAATCGAGTTGTAGTGGCATTCTGATCGCCAGGCGATTTCGTATCACCCGCGAAATTTGGGCAAAGTCTTTAAGGTCTCCTTCGGCTTGAACCAGGGAAGCCACGGTAACTAGTTGTTGCTTAGTTAACTTTCGCTCTGGATCTACAAAATCTAACTTCGAAATCGCCTGTTCGAATCGTGTGATCATGCTCTGAAGAGCGTCGACTTGGCTGGTTCCTTCAGCGAAACTATATTGCGCAGGGAATAAAACGCCTTCAAGCGCTGTAATGCCTTTGGGAAGAACAACTAACTTCGCCGATTGAGCAGGATCCTCGGCCCATGTCTGGGTCGCAACCAATTCTGTAAAAACTTCAGAGTTCCATGCACCTTCGGTGATCTTTATTAAGTCGGCTATTCGCTTTGGATCTAACAGTTGTTCAAGTGCGGCTTTGCCACTGATTTTCATAGAAAGTAAATGTGTACCGGGTGCGATAGACCCCGCTTCTGGGTTAGCTACTGCGGCTCTAAAGAAACTCTCCGCAGATGCGACCACACCTGCTTCTGCAAGAAGTCTTGCGATCTCAGCACCGGTTGCCCCAGTTGGGATGGAAATGGAAATGTTCTTTTCGTTTGCAGAAATAACTCGATCTGGAAAGTTCGGGTATCCCGAACCTGACTGATTGATTTCCCGTAACCCCAAAGTTAAAGCCAGGATGAATATTCCTGCGATAGAGAGGCGTTTTAGTGTTTGGCTATTAAGCATCTTTAGCCTTTTCAATCGCAAGTCCTTGTTCCAGGATTGCTACCGCAGCTGCCATATCAATTTTGCCACGTGCATCCTTTGCATTGACACCGCTTTGTCGCATCGAAGTTGTTGCCGATACCGTTGAAAGGCGCTCATCGATCATGCTCACAGGAAGCTTGAATTCCGATCGCAGTTTCTCCGCGAACGCCGTCGCTTTCTGCGCTGAAGTACTTGTTTGTCCAGAGAGATTAAGTGGTTCTCCTACATAAATTGCAATAGGTTCGTGCTCAGTTAAAATTTTCGATATCTGTGCAAATAGTTTTGGATCACCGCTAGCCAGTGTCGTTAGAGGTGATGCCAAAATAGAATCCGGATCTGAAATAGCAACACCAATTCGCACATCACCATAATCAAAAGCGATCCGGCGACCTCTTTCCATCAGCGTTATAGGGCTGCCACTGCGGCGGTTATTGCCACTAGTGCTTCGCCTGCCTTGCTGGCTTCAGTGCCGCCGCCTTGTGCGAAATCATCTTTACCGCCACCGCCACCACCAAGTACAGCTGAACCAATTTTCACTAGAGCGCCTGACTTTGCACCGAGTGCGCGTGCCGAGTCAGAGGCGGCAACAACCAGTACTGACTTTCCGGCTGCCGAACTGATTAACGCAATAACCGAGGTTGCGAAACGATTGCGCAGATCTAGGGAAATTGTGCGTAAATCATCGCCAACAATTCCGTCAGGTAACACCGCAGTGATCAGATCAATCTGACCAACTTTGGTAACCGATTCGGCAATTGCTGAGACAGTTCCTAAAGCTTCCGCAGAACGAACTGCGGCTAATTCTTTTTCAATCTCTTTTATCTTCTCAAGCAAATCATTAATGCGCTCAGGCAATTCATCCACACGAGCACCCTTGATGATTTGGGTTAAAGAGTTCAAAAGTAAATGCTCTCGGGCTAAAAATTTATAAGCATCGACGCCAACCAAAGCCTCAACGCGTCGGACGCCAGCACCGATCGAAGATTCATTAAGTA
>RFRA01000154.1 GCA_009924725.1 Actinomycetota bacterium | reverse complement strand
GGAACTTCGCCATCGGCAATTGCTTTGGCATTACGCCACTTTGCTAGTGCCCAAACATCAGTCTTGTAAATATCTTTGATTGGGGCATAGCCACCTACGGCATCGCCGTAGAGCGTTGAATAACCAACGGCTAATTCAGATTTATTGCCGGTGGCCAAAATCAAATGGCCTTCTTGATTTGATATTCCCATCAGCGCAGTACCGCGAACTCGGGCCTGCAGATTTTCTTCAGCTAAACCTTTTAAAGTCATTGAATTTAAATAGGCATCGACCATCGGTTCGATTGGCACAATGCGGAAATGAATGCCGGTGTTCTCCGCAAAACTTTGCGCATCTGCAATCGAATGTTCTGATGAATACTTACTCGGAAAAGCCACGCCGTTTACACACTTGGGACCAATGGCCTCGACTGCGATGGCGGCAACAAGCGCTGAATCAATGCCGCCAGAAAGCCCAAGGGCGACACTGCGGAATTTATTTTTGTAGACATAATCGCGTAGCCCCGTGACTAACGCTTTCCAAATTTCGGCTTCATCACTTAGTCGTGGTGTGATCACTGGGGCTACTGAATTAACGGGTGAATTAGCGCTTTCAGAAATAACAAAATCTGGTTTTCCGGTTCCGCCAGCTGCTGCAATATCTAAGACAATTAATTCATCGGCAAATTGTGGGGCGCGGGCAATCACTGATCCTTCGGCTGAAACCACAATGGTGTCACCATCGAAAACTAAATCATCTTGGCCGCCCGTCATATTTACATAAGCCAGAGGTGCCCCAAATTCGCGGGCGCGCTTTTGAACAAGTGCTAACCGCACATCATCTTTATTTCGTTCAAACGGGCTGCCATTTGGAACAACTACCAGCCCTGGATTGCGCGCAGCTAGTGCATCGATTAAGCCACCGTCTTGCCAAAGGTCTTCGCAGATTGCAACGCCAACATCAATGCCGCCGACTCGAACTAACAAAGTTTCGGTTCCTGGCACAAAGTTTCTGAACTCATCGAAAACGCCATAGTTAGGCAGATGTTGTTTTACATAACGGGCTTTGATTTCACCGTTATGAATAATTGCCACCGCGTTTTGTGGCGCACCAACTGGCTGCCCTTGGCGATTTGGGGCATCGGTGATTTGATCTAAATAGCCAACGACCGCTGTGATCTCGCCATGGCCTTCGGCCTTTAAGCGCTTGGCTAATTCGCCAATCGCGGCAATCGATGCGCTACGAAAAGATGGGCGAAGCGCTAAGTCTTCAACTGGATATCCGGTTAAAACCATTTCGGGAAAAACTATGAGGGCGGCACCTTCAGCCTGAGCTGCGCCAACGTAGCGAGCGATTAAATCGGCATTACCGGCTAGATCACCCAAGGTTGGGTTGATCTGAGCTAGCGCTACCCGCAACTTCATTACTCAAGCGTACTCGGGTAAAGTTCTACTCGTACCCGGGGACCAATTTGGCTTCGAGGAAGGTAAGAAAATATGGCTCCAGCGACCTCGCTTTATGGCGGCGCCCAACATCGCCGCGTCACAATTCTTGATCTAGCCAGCGCGAAAGAGCGCGGTGAAAAATGGCCAATGCTTACGGCTTACGAGCAGTTAACTGCTGAGATCTTTGATGAAGCCGGCATCCCGGTTTTATTAGTCGGCGACAGTGCGGGCAATAATTTCCTGGGTTTTGAGAACACGATTCCAGTCACTGTCGATGAAATGATCCCGATGGCTCGCGCCGTTGTTACTGCTTCAAAGCGAGCGATGGTTGTGGCTGATCTACCTTTTGGCTCCTATGAAAGTTCCCCCGAATTAGCACTTGCCACAGCAACTCGTTTCTTTAAAGAAGCCGGCGCCATGGCGGTAAAACTAGAAGGCGCTCATCTCGAAACCGTTAAGAAATTAGTGGCAGTTGGAATTCCAGTAATGGGCCATCTGGGCCTTACGCCACAGTCACTTCATCAACTTGGTGGCTATCGCGTGCAAGGGCGAACTGATGGCGATGTCATTTTGGCAGCCGCGTTAGAACTCGAAGCAGCTGGAGCTTTTGCAATTGTGCTCGAACTTGTACCTGCCGAATTAGCCGCTCGAATTACTGCTGCCCTAAAAATCCCGACCATCGGAATTGGGGCTGGCGTTAATTGCGATGCCCAAGTTTTGGTCTGGACCGACTTAATGGGCATGGGCAAAAGCGCTCCGAAATTAGCCAAGGCTTATCGCAATTTGCGGGTTGAAATGTTGGCGGCCACTAAAGAATGGGCTGATGATGTTGTTGGCGGAGTTTTTCCGGGGCCTGAGCAAACCTTTAATTAACACATTTGGTTAGACTCCCCAAATGCGTAAATATGCGATGGATCTTTCGCCGTTAAAGAAATATCCCGATTTTCGCTATCTCTGGGCCTCTGGTTTCATCTCTTACTTTGGCTCGATGGTCACTTACGTAGCCGCCCCATTTCAGATCAAAGAGCTCACTAATTCCTACCTGGCTGTTGGCGTTCTGGGCGCGATTGAACTGCTGCCGCTGATTTTCTTCGGACTTTACGGCGGCGTTCTAGCCGACTATATCGACCGCAAGAAAATGATTTGGGCTGCCGAATTTGGCGCCCTGCTGTGTACCTCAATCTTGCTGATTAACTCACTTTTGGGTGAACCAAAAATCTGGGT
>RFRA01000153.1 GCA_009924725.1 Actinomycetota bacterium | reverse complement strand
TAATCGGTAACTGTGGTTGGTTTAATTCCTTGTGCGGCGATGTATTCAGCAATTGCTTGGCCAACTGGGTGAGTATTCTGGCTTTCAATTGAAAGTGCTGAAGATAAGAAAGTAGCTTCTTTAATTAACTCTGGATAAATCTGAGCTAGTTGCGCAGCTGCACTAAGTGAAACGGTGGCTGCGCTAACTTTCATCTGACCAGTAGTTAAAGTGCCAGTTTTATCGAGTAATACTCGATCAATTCCACGGGCTGCTTCTAGAGCGCTAGGGGCAGAAATGACTATTCCACGCTGGGCACCGCGGCCAGATGCCACCATTAGAGCAACTGGTGTCGCAAGTCCAAGAGCACAAGGGCAAGCAATAACTAGTACTGCGATACCTGTTGCAATTGCGTTAGTTAGTTGAGCGTCATATAAATACCAAACTAAACCTGTGGCAATTGCAACCAAAGTTACGACCGGTACGAAAATAGCACTGATTTTATTGACTCGAGTTTGAATAGGCGAACGGCCACCTTGGGCTGATAAAACCATTGCAGTGATTCGGGCTAATTCGGTATCGCCACCAATGCGAGTTGCTTTAACAACAATGCGTCCGTTGTGATTAACGGTTGCACCAATAACTTTCGAACCAGGTTTTACTTCAATCGGTAGTGACTCACCAGTGATCATCGAATTATCAACCGAACTGTTTCCGATGATCACTTCGCCATCGGTTGCAATTCGCTCACCCGGTTTGACTAAGAATTCATCGCCAACTTGTAAGTTCGCAATTGGAATAATAACTTCTTGGCCGGAACGAATAACCGTAACCTCTTTAGATCCAAGTTTAAGTAATGACTGAAGAGCGCTGCCGGCAGAAGATTTTGCTCGCGCTTCTAAATAACGGCCTAGAATCACAAATAACAAAACACCCGCGGCAACTTCAGTATAAACATCACCATTGCCAGTTGAGTTGGCATAAATAGACCAACCGAAGGCAGTAAGTGAACCAAGCGAAACCAAATTATCCATAGTTAGTGCGCCTTGGCGCTTAGGGTTGATAAAAATTAAGAAGTTATTGAAGGCAGCTCGGTGAATTGGAAATGCCACGATAAGAATTAGTGGCGCCGTTAGGCCGATGGCAACCCAAGCAGTTGGTGAATAAAGCGGATGCGGTAAGCCGAAGGCATCTAACTGATCGTGCACGAACATATCAATTGAGTGATGCCAGCTCATGACCATTGAAATAGCGATGGCCGGAACTGCAAAAAGGATGGAAAGCGCTAAAGCCAGCCCAGAACGCTTGCTATGAAGGGCTAATTGCGAAGGATCCGTGACCAGTGTGGCGCTATAGCCAGCACTTTTGATTGCCGCAATAAGTGCCTTGGTAGTGACGCCAGCTTCAGCATTAACGTGGACAGACTCGGTCGCGAAGTTAACCGTGGCCTTCACGCCAACCATTGAATTAAGGGCACCTTCAATACTGTTCACACAAGATGAACAAGACATTCCACTTACTTTGAAGGTATAGATCAATTTAGCGCCGCCATAACTGTTGAGTGAAGCAAGGTATTAGTCGAAATTCCGCTACCACCGAATGGACCAACTTCACCGGTGAGATTAGAAAAAGTTCCACCAGCTTCGCGCACGATGACATCAAGAGCCGCCATATCCCAAAGAGCCAGTGATGGTTCAGCTGCAATATCGACAGCGCCTTCAGCAACTAACATGTGAGACCAAAAATCACCAAGCCCGCGAGAGCGGGTGCAAGTGCTGATCAAATTCTGAAACTTAATCAAGCGATCGCCCCAACCTTGAAAGTCAGAGTATGAGATTGAAGCATTTGCAAGTTCAGATACTTTAGAAACCGAAATCTTACGCGGTGCGCCTTGATTTAAAGTTGTGAATGCACCATTCCCATTGCTGGCATACCAACGTCGATTTAAGGCAGGAGCACTGACTATTCCAACAATCACTTTTTCGCTGCCATCGTCTTGTCGTTCAACCAGACCGATCAACGTTGCCCAAGTCGGAACGCCACGCATGAAATTCTTAGTGCCATCAATTGGGTCCATCACCCAATATCGTGCAGCTTCTTTATTTTGAATTCCAAATTCTTCGCCAACTAACCCATCTTCGCTACGGACATTGGCTAAGTGATCTCGCAATGCGCTTTCAGTTGCTTTGTCGGCATCAGTAACAGGTGTGCTATCTGGCTTCGTTGTGATCACTAAATCTTGGGCTAAATATCGGGCCATCGTGATTTCATCAGCGATCACAGCCAGTTCTAGGGCGAGCTGTAAATCAGATTCCAACGAGTGTTTTGCGCTCATAATGAGCCTAATTCTATTGCTCTAGCTCTACCTTCGGAGCATCTAACAGTGAGCGCAAACTAGCAACTCGTGCCGAGCGCACCTCATTGATTACGCCATCTGGCGCTGCCCAAACATCGAGTTGGCAACCTGCGCCATGGTGAGCGCAATTGGTCATACATGTAGCAGCAATTGGACTCAAATCTTCGAAAGCGGCAACGATGCGATTTGGATCGATATGTGAAAGTCCAAATGCGCGAATTCCAGGGGTATCAATTACCCAACCGATTGCACCAAGGTGTGCTGGTGAAAATAATGGCAAAGCAACAGCACTTGATGAAGTATGACGGCCACGTCCAGAAACATCGTTAATGACTCCAGTTGC
>RFRA01000152.1 GCA_009924725.1 Actinomycetota bacterium | reverse complement strand
ACGGTTTGCGGGCAAGAAATCTAGTCCCGGAACTGATGACTTTAAAATAATCTGATCGACGTCAGCAGTTGGGTCCATCAATGCGTAATAAACAGTTTGTTCTAGCGGCAGGCTATGAGCATTAACACCTAGACCAAGTGATAAACCACCTTGCGGGTCGAAGTCGACTAGTAACACTTTGCGACCAAGTTCGGTAAGGGCTGCACCTAAGTTAATTGTTGAAGTCGTCTTGCCAACGCCACCTTTTTGGTTAAAGAGTGCGATTACTTTTGCAGGTAGGCCATCTTGCGGAGCAGAAGGCACGCGAAAGTTCTTAGGCGTCTTTCCCAAGAGGTTGGCAGTTGTTGCCACATCCTCTTCAAATGTCGATTTAGCGTTCAAGCGTTAAACCTCTTTCTGCTTAGGTGCGTGAGCCTACGCATCAAATAGCCTCGCGAGCAAGTAGTGTTCACCCGTGGAAACGCCGGTTACTAATAGTTCAGGTATCGATGTCGCATCTGATGCCATCGAGCCGAGTGCGCCAAGCAACGAATTCAGCGTTCACCTAGCTAACTTCGATGGTCCCTTTGATCTGCTGTTACAACTAATCTCGCGTCATAAGCTTGACATCACCGAAATTTCCTTGAGCCTGGTAACCGATGAATTTATTGCCTTCATTCGCGCCCTGGAACTATCGGGCGAAGGTTGGCGTCTTGATCAAGCCACTGAATTCTTAGTTGTAGCTGCCACCCTGCTTGATCTCAAGGCGGCCCGATTATTGCCTTCGGGTGAAGTTGAAGACGAAGAAGACTTAGCCCTGCTTGAAGCGCGCGATTTACTCTTTGCTCGCTTGCTGCAGTACCGCGCATTTAAGGAAATTGCTGCCACCTTTGGTGATCGCATAACCCTGCAAGACAAGGCTTTCCCGCGCGTTGTGGCGCTAGATCCCGCCCTTTCTGCCCTGCTTCCTGAAGTGTTAATTGGAGTCGGCGCAGAGCGCTTTGCCGCAATTGCTGATCGAGTTTTAACGCCTAAGACACCTTCTTTAGTATCTGTTGAACACCTTCATATGCCGTTAGTTAGCGTTGCTGAAGAGTCTAAAGGCGTGGTTGAGGCTTTGCGCAGGTCAAAAACTTTGAGTTTTCGCAGCTTAATTTCAGATGCCGGCAGCACTTTAGTTGTGGTCGCTCGATTCCTAAGTTTGCTCGATCTTTATCGCCAAGGTGTACTTCGCTTCGATCAGGTTGCAGCCCTCGGTGAGCTACAGGTCAGCTGGATTGGCAGCGAATCTGGCGAAGTTGAAGTTTCTGATGAGTTTGATATTCCAGTGGTCTTAGAAGATAGCGAGGGCGAAAATGTCTAATGTAGAACTTGAGCGTTCAATCGAGGCGATCCTGATGGTCGTCGATGAGCCAGTTACCGAACTAACTTTGGCCTCAGTACTAGTTGTGACGATTGATGAAGTCGTCTCGGCTCTTGAGAACCTTTCCTCGTCCTATGAAGGTCGCGGCTTTGAGCTACGCGCAGTGGCCGGGGGATGGCGCTTCTATAGCCATCCGGATTGTGCTGCAGCAGTCGAAAAGTTCGTCCTTGATGGCCAGCAAAACCGCCTCACTCAGGCAGCTCTAGAGACTTTGGCCGTCATCGCTTATCGCCAGCCAGTTAGCCGTGCTCGCGTCTCGGCGATCCGTGGCGTGAATGTCGAAGCGGTAATGAAGACCCTGATTACCCGTGGCTTGGTCGAAGAGTTTGGCCTAGAACATGAAACTGGCGCCATCCTTTATAAAACCACTAGCTACTTCCTCGAGCGTCTGGGTGTAAATAGCCTTGAAGATCTGCCAGCTCTGGCTCCTTACCTGCCAGACCTAGATCGCCTCGACGAGATTCTTGACTCGCTAACTGATTAGTCCTAGACAGGCCAATTAGTCCTAGAGAGGGAAGAGGCGGTATTCTTACTCCCTTAACCTGACTGTCGAGGAGATAGCCAAATGGCCGAGATGCGCCTGAATAAAATAATTGCCGATGCGGGAATCACTAGCCGCCGTGGTGCCGATGAACTTATAGCTGATGGTCGAGTCACCGTCGATGGACGTCCAATCCGTGAACTAGGTGCAAAAATAGACCCTGATAACCATGAAGTAGCAGTTGATGGTGAGACAATTCGACGATCTTTGACTAAGTCTTATTTAGTACTTCATAAGCCAAGAGGTGTTTTGTCTACGATGTATGACCCAGAAGGTCGACCATCTCTGGCTGATTTCATTGATTTACGTAAAGAGCGTTTATTCCATGTTGGTCGCCTGGATAAGGATTCTGAAGGCTTAATCCTGTTGACTAATGATGGCGATCTTACATTTCGTGCGACCCACCCTTCATTTGGGCTCGAAAAGACCTACATTATTGAGTTCGAAGGACGCCTGGAAACAGGGGTAGATAAGGTGCTTTTAAAGGGCGTAGAGCTTGAAGATGGGATGGGTCGGGTACTTAGCTTTCAGCAGCTATCGGCAAACTGGATCGAAGTAAAGATCCACGAAGGCCGGTATCACATCATCCGCCGCTTGATGGAGGCTGTCGGGGTAGAGGTCCTGCGATTGATCCGAACTAACTTCGGGCCGATCTCATTGGGCGACACCCCCGAGGGACGCTGGCGTGACCTCAATGAGCAAGAGTTACTAAATATACAGAAGGCTTTAGATGTAAAATGACAAATCTATTTATGTA
>RFRA01000151.1 GCA_009924725.1 Actinomycetota bacterium | reverse complement strand
TGTTTTAATTCGAATTATTTTAATTCCACTCTTTGTTAAGCAGATTAAAAGTCAGCGCGCACTAACGGCGCTACAGCCACACCTTAAAGAAATTCAAAAGAAGTATAAAGATGATCGCCAAAAGCAATCCGAAGAAATGATGAAGCTTTACAAGGAACACAAAACAAACCCGTTGGCATCATGTTTCCCAATTTTGGCGCAAGCCCCGATCTTCTTCGCGCTATTTACAGTTCTTAATGGAATTGGAAAAAACCCACCAGTTGCACACGGTGTGTTAACACTTGCCGATGCTGAATCAGCTGCGCAAGCAAAATTTTTCGGAGCACCTATTTCGGAAACTTTCCTGGGCTCTACAAGTGGAACTGTAAAAATTGTTACAGTCATTTTAATTGCATTTATGTCATTAACAACATTTACAACACAGCGTCAGCTAATGGTTAAAGGAATGCCGAAAATGGATTCCTCAAACAATATGATGTTGCAACAGCAGAAAATCATGTTGTATTTATTCCCAGTTATTTTTGCAGTCTCCGGCGTTAACTTTCCAATTGGTGTTTTGATTTATTGGTCAACAACAAACCTTTGGACATGGGGACAACAGTTCTATGTAATTAAAAGAAACCCAACACCAGGTTCACCAGCTTATGAAGAGCTGCAAAAAAAGCGTTCTTCGAAAAACCCAAGTGCAGCAAATGAAAATATTGATGGCGCAACAGAAGGATCAGTAATTGATCCGGAAATTAAAGGCCAGCGCCAACAACCTAATAAAAAGAAAAAGAAGAAGAAGTAAATAGGGCAAAAGCCACAAATACTATTAAAAACCTACAAATAGGACAGGAAATATCAATTATGAGCGAGACAGAGACAGTTGTGGAAGAGACCACCGAGAAGGCGCTAAAACCAGGTCAAAAAAGCCCAAAAACAATTGCCAAACTAGAGGAAGAGGGCGATATCGCCGCTGACTACCTAGAAGGTTTACTCGATATTGCAGACCTTGATGGCGATATTGATATTGACGTCGAAAATGACCGCGCAGCAGTTGCCATTGTTGGCGGAAAACTAAACCACCTAGTTGGCAACGGGGGCGAAGTACTAGATGCCCTGCAAGAGCTAACCCGTCTTGCTGTGCAGACCTCAACCGGTGATCGCAGCCGCTTAATGCTTGATATCGAAAGTTTCCGTTCAGGTCGCAAATCCGAACTTAAGAAACTAGCCGAAGAGATGGCTGAAAAAGCAAAGTCAACCGGCGAAGAGATCCGTCTAAAGCCCATGAATGCCTTTGAGCGTAAAGTCATCCATGACACGATCCAAGACCTCGGCCTAAGCAGTGAATCTGAGGGCGAAGATCCAGATCGCTTTGTAGTTATCTTCCCTAATTAATAACTAAACGATGGAAGTTTCACGTGAAACAACCTTCTCGCAAGAGGAGTTAATCGAGCGCTATTTCCCTGACCGCCAAAATGAGATCAAAAAGTATGCCGAATTCCTGGTTGGCCCTGGAATTGAGCGTGGCTTAATCGGGCCTCGCGAAGGGGATCGGATCTGGGAGCGCCATATCTTCAACTGCATTCCCGTTTCAAGCCTAATTCCAGAAGGATCCCTGCTCTTTGATATTGGTTCAGGGGCGGGCTTACCCGGCTTAGTAATTGCCTTAGCTAGACCTGATCTAAAAATCACCCTAATTGAGCCACTTGCCCGACGGGTGGATTTTCTGGAAGAAGCTATTGCGCTTTTAGGAATCGAAAACGTGGCTGTAATTCGTGGAAAATCTGAAAATGTGAAGAAAAGCACCAATTATGTGACTGCTCGAGCTGTTGCCCCACTTGAAAAGTTGAAGAAAATTACCTCCCATATGATCAAACCAGGTGGCGCGCTTTTAGCTATGAAAGGGGAGTCAGCGGCCCAAGAAGCAAAAACTGTGCCTAGCGCTGAGGTAATTGAGGTAAATCTGCCCGGGCTTGAGCTTGCCCGCATCGTCAAGGTGGCTAAGTAAACCTAAAGGTAGTTAACTACCCTCATGAGCACCGTTGATTCACGTGAGATTGTTCCACGTGAAACAGAGCGTGTAAGCAAAACGGTAATCGGAATCCGCAAACTTAAAGAGCCTATGCCGGCCCCGGCAAATACCCGAGTTTTTGTCGTCGCCAACCAAAAGGGCGGAGTCGGTAAAACCACTAGTACCGTCAATATCGCAGCAGCCCTAGCTATGGGTGGCTTGCGGGTCTTAGTTATAGATCTGGACCCACAAGGCAATGCCAGCACCGCTCTAGGGGTTGAACATAAAGAGAGCCCTGGGGTTTTTGAAATATTGATGGGCTCTGCCGAAATTCAAGATGTTGTACAAAAAGTTGTGGGTTTTGCGCACTTGGAATGCATTCCATCTAATACAGGTTTAGCGCAAGCAGAGATTAATTTAGTACCAATGGTTGCGCGTGAAATGCGCTTAAAAGATGCGATCGAAGACTTACTAAAGTTTAAAGTTGAAGCCGGCGGTGGATATGACTACATATTTATTGATTGCCCGCCAAGTTTAGGTTTGTTAACAATCAACGCATTCGCTGCAGCAAAAGAATTATTGATTCCCATTCAATGTGAGTACTACGCCCTCGAAGGACTAACTCAACTACTAGAAACTTATTCGTTAGTTAAAAAACGATTAAACCCCAACTTAAATTTATCAACCATTATTTTAACTATGTTTGATAGCCG
>RFRA01000016.1 GCA_009924725.1 Actinomycetota bacterium | reverse complement strand
CCAGATTTCTTAAAGCTCTCCATCGCGGTTCGGCCGGGTTGATACTCAACCGTTGACTCAGTTGTTAGCAATGAACTGGCGTGATCAGATGCAAGGGCTGCCTTAATCACCTCAGGCTCCCAATCACGATAGGCAATTGCAGGCCCAATTCGTAAAAGGAAAATATTTTCTTGCTTCGCATAATTTTCCAGCGCAGCCAGCACTTTGCCTTCATGGGAATGGTGAGGCAGAAAGAGCGGGCCTTCAGGGATATAACCAAATGATTTAGCTACAACAGGTAGTGCGCGAGTTAAAAGTAGCGCTACTCCGATAAGGGATTCGCCGTCATATATGCCGAGCGACTTATTTTTCCAATCGGTTTTTACCGCTCCCCATTCAGGAAGTTGCAGAAAAGATGCGCTTGAAAGATTGGAAATAAAATTGCGATGGACTTCTTGTGAGATTGATCGAATCTCCATTTGCATTGGCTCATCTTACCTTTTCGGCTAACCCAAGGTTTTTCACCGCGTATTTAAGAAGATTTAAATGATTTTGGATCGTAAATCAGTGTGTAAAGCGCCATCGAATTTTTACCATCTTGTGAGGTTGGTTCAAATATCGAATCTTGTGGCCCAGCAATAGCTAAAACCATTCCACTCTTTTCAACTACTTTGCTGCCATACAAAGGCGGTTCATTTGGATTTTGAGCTTGATCGAAATCAGATTTTGCAAAATAGTAAACTCCAGCAAACCCATGAATTGAGCCATCATCAGCGGTGTAATTAATGAATACCTGTGCAATTGCACCAGCTTGCTTCGCCTGCGCAGAAAATTCATTTGCCGTATCTAATTCCATGTTTTCTACTGACAAATGCTTCGCTATTTCAGTTGGTACGGTAATTGAATATGGAACTGGAGCAAGGCTTAACTCTCCCGCCGCTTCACGATTATTCGCGCAAGCAGACATGGTTAGCAGTAGCGCAGGAATAAGAAAATGCTTGATTCGCAACAAGAACCATTTTCCTCTCATTACAAGTAAACAGAAGTCTAGCGGTTTCAGTTGATTTGTTAACCTAAATATCAATTTAGAAATTTGAGATTTTCTTTGCGATTTCTAGATATAAAGGTATTCCAACCAATAGATTGAATGGGAATGTAACGCCAATGCTAGACATGAGTGCTAGTGGCCCATTTGCCTCAGGTAAACCAACCGACACGGCTGCAGGTGCTGCAATATATGAAGCGCTTGCGCACAAAACTCCCAGAATGGTTGCTCCACCAATTGAAAGTCCAACCAAATTTCCAACAACTACTCCTAAAGTTCCCGCAAAGATAGGGAAGATGAGAGCGAATACGCCAACCATTGCACCAACCTTTTTGATCTCTCCCCAGTTGTTACCTGCTAAATAACCTAGATGTAACAAGAACAGAGCTAAGAAACCAGATTGCAGATCAATAAAGAATGGCGCTACTTTCAAATATCCCGCATTACTAGTAAGTGCGCCAATGATTAGTCCGCCAACTAAGAGCAGAATTGTTTTACCCGTGATTACTTCATGAAGCGTCTTGCCCCATTGCACATCTTTATCTCGGTGGCGAGAACCCAGATAAACACCGACCACAATTCCTGGCACCTCCATAATTGTTAGAAGTGCGGTAGCAAAACCTTCAACCTTAATGCCGCTATTTTCTAAGAAGAAAAGTGCTGCTGTAAAAGTAACCAGGGAGGTTGATCCATAATGCGCAGCAATTGCTCCTCTATCTAAGTCATTAATCTTGCGCACTATCTTCAAGGTTAAGAAGGCCATCAGTGGAATCACTATTCCAAGCCCTAAAGTCGCAAGAGCGGGCCCTACAAAGCTGTCAAATGAAACTTCCCTTAATGCATGACCGCCTTTTAGCCCTATTCCAAATAGTAGAAATATAGAAATCATCTGATAGACCTGCTCTGGAATTCGTACATCACTCTTTATCCGGGCGGCTAAGAAGCCCAAGACAAAAACCAGTACGGCCACTGAAGTCAGATTGGTTATTGCTACTGATGTCGAGTTCATTTTAGGCCCCCTAATGCCGACCTATAATAGCAGAATTCTATTTCAGGTATCAAATTGCTGGTATAGTTCTGCCATGACGCCAACATCAGAAATCAGCCGAGAGTGGACCTTTCTCTCAAATCATGGACACATTCTCGTGCACTTAAGTCGCTACCCTGATTCACGCGTTCGCGATATTGCAGACACTGTTGGAATCACAGAGAGAAGCGCTCAAGCGATTCTGGCTGACCTAGAAGAATCTGGCTATGTCACAATTACTCGAATCGGCCGCCGAAATAGTTACAAGGTAAATGCTGGGCTCAAATTCCGCCATCCATCAGAGGCAAGCAAACCAATTAGCTCGCTCTTGAAGATATTTTCATAAGGTGCTTTCTTGACTGCTCATCCTTATCTCGAAAAGAAAGTTGTACTAACGAGCAAACACGAAAAATTAAAGCTGATAAAACCTGCCTTTGATGCGCTTGTGGGTTGTGAGCTGTTTGAAGAAAACCTAGATACTGACCAATTAGGAACTTTCTCGGGGGAAATCGAACGTGTTGCATCACCCCGAGAGACTGCATTACAAAAAGCCCGATTAGGAATGAAGGAGACCGGGTTACTACTTGGACTCGCATCTGAAGGTTCAATCGGGCCGGATCCCGTTATCCCTTTTATGAATTCAAACATTGAACATTTGGTTTTCGTCGATGATGAGAATGGAATTGTAATTTCAGAGATTTACCGATCCTTTGACATTACTGCTGCGACTATTACTGCAGCTCCGGGTCAGGATTTAACTTCTTTTCTGGGGACTGCAGATTTCCCACGCCATGCTCTAATTGTTCGACCAAATACACGGGTCAAGAGCGACTGCATCAAGGGAATCACTGATCCGGATCATCTTATAGCTGCGATAGAAGTCAGTTCTAAAATTTCTCCTAATGGTTTTGTAGTAATCGAGTCAGATCTGCGTGCGATGCACTCACCATCTCGTCGGAAAAACATTGAAGAAGTCGCTAAGT
Source organism: Actinomycetota bacterium (assembly GCA_009924725.1). Classification (GTDB taxonomy): domain Bacteria; phylum Actinomycetota; class Actinomycetes; order Nanopelagicales; family Nanopelagicaceae; genus Planktophila. The sequence continues at coordinate 9,688 of RFRA01000016.1, read as the reverse complement.
TGCTAGCACTAAGAGTTAGCCACTTGTGTCCCGAATGCGATATCCCGGGCTGGGGTCAGGTGGATTACAAAAAAGGCCTTAACTGTTCTGAGTGCGGAATGAATAACTTAACTGCTATCTCCCAAGAAATACTCGGGTGCGTTAAATGTGATCACAGGCAGCCAGGAAAAGTGATTGCAGAATCTTTAGAGCCCGCACAGTGTAATTTTTGCAACCCTTAACTTTGAGATTTAGGAAAAGAACCGTCTCAAAGCTGGCCCTAATTTCTCAGACATCTTGAGCTATCGCCCCTTAGTTAAAATTGAAAATTGAGAGTTAAACCATTTCATTAAGTGATCGAACTGCTAATTCACTCAGCAGTGCTGCGCCTCGATACATGACAGCTTCGTCAAACCTTGCTCGAGGTGAATGATTAACTTCAGATTTGGTGAAATCTTGATCAACGGATGCGCCAAGAAATACGTAGGATCCAGGGACTTCCTCTAAAACTCGTGAATAATCCTCAGCGCCAGCTATTGGGTGTGGCATCTCAAGAAATCCTTCAGAGCCAAAAAGGTCTGCAGCAACTTTGCCCACAAATTGCGCATGCGAACCGTTGTTTGCTGTAACGGGATACTGCTCAACAACTTTGACTTCAGCTTTGAGTCCATATGCATCGGCAATTGATTTACATAAGCGAACTGTCTCAACTTGAATACGGCTTCTATTTTCTGGAGAGAATGTTCTGATAGTGGCTTGGAACTCTGCTGTATCTGGAATTATGTTTGCTTTGGTGCCAGCATGAAATTGACCAACAGTTATAACTACCGGATCAAAGGAGTCAAAAGAACGAGTTATCAATAGCTGCAAAGCACTAACCATTTCAGCAGCAACTGGAATTGGATCCTTGGCGGTATGAGGTTGTGATCCATGTCCGCCCATACCGACCACAGTTACATGTAACTCGTCGCTAGATGCCATCATGGTTCCAGGCTTTGTCGTAAATGTTCCGGTTGGAATTGAAGATGACATCACGTGAATACCGTAAGTTGCGTCAGCTTTTCTTCCGCTCGCACTTAAAACGCCTTCTTTGATCATATGTCCCGCGCCATCGAAACCTTCTTCGCCTGGTTGGAACATAAAGACCGCATCACCATTTAGTTTTGATTTGTTCTTGGTCAACAACTTGGCTGCACCAATTAACATCGCAACGTGTAAGTCATGTCCACAAGCATGCATGACACCATCAATCTGACTTTTAAATGGCAGATCAGCTAATTCAGTTACCGGTAGCGCATCCATGTCAGCACGTAACAGCACAGTCTTTTCAGATTTGTTTCCTCGAAGCACGGCAGTTACTGAGCTAAGTGCTTTTCCGGTCGATATCTCAAGCCCAAGACCATCTAGCGCAGCCAAAATCTTTGCCTGAGTTTTAGGTAAGTCCAATCCAATCTCAGGCTCTTGATGAATCTGATGGCGAATAGAAGCTAACTCATTTTGGATTTCACTTGCTTCAGTCAGAAAATCACTCATTTACGCCTCCCGAGATCGAAATATGTGCGAGAGCATAACTATCCAGATCAGCCTATGTCTAGGAATCTTTGACTCTGAAAAAAATGAATTCCCTGTCTTAACTAATAGACACTTAAGTACATGTGCTTTGTAGGAGGGTCGCCTGATAAGAGGTAAGGCAAATAGAAAGAACCTCGATTTCTCGAGGCTCTCCCGTGCACAGCTATTGCAATTCCTGTGACCGCTACCAATAGGTCGAATTGCACTAACTAAGACTGTGGTGGAGACGACGGGGTTCGAACCCGCTCCAGATGTTTGGTAAACGACTAGGCTGCCAATTACAACACGCCCCCATCACGAGAGCGAAGTTACGCATTGACAGACTAGTGAAATTAGCTAATCGGAAATCTTGTGAATGAAAACGAATTGTGAAAAAGCAAAAGGGACTTAGTGATTAACCAAGTCCCGATTACTACCAAACATCTGTAATTGAATTATGGCACATTTCCTTGGCTACTCGCAGTAACAATCTAAGACAGAGTCGCCCTATAAGCCGGATTCTGTCCTCTTGCGAGGGATCACCATCCATCTAGTTCTGCAATTGCTTGCAGAATCAAGCGACCTACCCGATAACTTGAACGAGCCGTTCTAAGCGCTATCTGTTTAGTCTTGCTCCAAGTGGGGTTTACATAGCCAACTGCATCACTGCAATTGCTGGTGGTCTCTTACACCACCGTTTCATCCTTACCAATATTGCTATTGGCGGTTTACTTTCTGTTGCACTTATCCCGCGGATTGCTCCGGGTGGCCGTTAGCCACCACTTTGCTCTATGGAGTCCGGACTTTCCTCGGTGTCTTGCGACAACGCGGTGATCCGGGCGACTCTTCTGGGTTAAGGATACGGCAGATAAAGCAGCTCGAGCAATCGCGATTTATGCGCTTAAAGTATTGAAAATCAGGCACTTGCCACACTTTAAGGACTCGCTAGCCTTGTTGATTTACTCCGCGAATTGCCCGCAAACCGTCTGAGGGCCACATCAAGAAAGTGTTTAACCAGCTATTATCGACAAGGGTGCAGAAAACAGATTCCATAGGAGCACCTAAAAAATCTGAAAGTTCTCAAATTGAACTTTAGTTTTGTAATCACTTTTTCCGATGAGAGCGATCATTACTCCAGTATGTGAACCCGTCATATCGCAGGAAATTTCACGACCATCGAGTGTATGCGCGAAATCAAGTTCGGGAATACTAAAAGAGTAATCCTGATCGTTACCAGTTAGTTCGATGGTAAATTTTGAAAGTTCAGTAGATTTTGCAGCGGTTGCCTGTTTTCCTGAAGCAGCTTGTACGGTAATTTCGAAATTATCACTGAGTTGAATTTCTAGCGTTAAATATGCGCCTTCTCTAATATAAGCAGCCAGGCCAACCAGGTCGCCCCGTTTGAGTTCAGCCAAATCAACTTTTACTGAACATTTAAATTGCCATGAAGTTTGCCGAGTACCAAGAAAGGTTTTTTCAATCGAGTTTTGCAGTTCTAGCTCTATCGAATTTTCAGCAGTTAACTTGAAGTGGTCTTGCGTTTCATCACGAATGGTTACCCACTTAATCGCCAGCGATTCGGGAGTGAAGTTGATCGGGACATCGGCTTGGCTAAATTCAGTTAAACCAGTTACCTCGTAACTATCTTCAACTCGACCAGTCGCTGGTGCAAATAGCGGACTTTGATCATCGGCTGGCCAAGTAACTGGAAAGATAAAAGTTTCACGCCCTAAGTTTCGGTAGTAGCCACCGAATGACCACTTCACATTGCCGCCATCGTAGAACCCACCGCGTGGTCGAGAAGCGAGAGCGACGCCCCACCAACTGCCATCTTTAAGTTCGACCATGTCGGCATGACCAACATTATGAACCGGATATTCGCGCGCTAAATGTTTATGAGTAAGAATCGGATTTCGTTGACTCGAAATAAAGGGGCCAGTAACGCTCTGGCTTCGAGCAATTGTGGTGGTGTGAAAATGCAGAGTTCCGCCCTCGGCGATTAGTAAGTAATACCAACCGTTCCGCTTAAACATTCGTGGCCCCTCAGGAAAAATTCCACCGGTGCCACTCCAAAGTGTGTACTTTTCGCCAACTAATTCGAAGGTAGCTAAATTAATTTCACTGATCCAGATCTCGGCATCATCTTCAAACCTAGGATTTGAGCTCTCTCTATTTGCTAGGAAATAAGCTTTATCGCCATCGAAAAATAGTGAGCTATCAATTCCATAGGCATCTTCGATAAAGTGACAGTTGCTCCAAGGGCCATTGATATCAGTGGCTGTAACTACAAAGTGATAATTAGATACGGGCCATTGTCGCTTTATCCGAGTTGAAGTTACATAAAAAGTACCGTTGTGATGACGAATAGTGGCTGCTTGAACGCCACCCGATGGAGCAACGTCAGATAAATCAAGCTTTTGATCAGCTCGGTCAATTGCGTTTCCGATTTGGCGCCAATTAACTAAATCTCGAGAGTGCCAAATAGGAATCGCTGGAAAATATTCAAAACTTGAATTAACAATATAGAAATCATCTTCGACCCGAATTATTGATGGGTCCGGATAGAAACCAGGCAGAATCGGGTTCTGGGCTATGGGCATTGAGTATTCATCCTTTCTTCGGGCTTTGCATTCTATGAATTCACCGCACCAGCGGTTAGACCAGCGGCAATGTGCTTCTGCAGATAAATAAATAGCCCAATCACCGGGAAGGTAATAATTGACGCACCTGCTGCAAAAGCCCCCCAATTCTGCGCATTTTGAGCTAAAAAGGACTGCATTCCAACTGCGACAGTAGTGACGTTTCTTTCAGTTCCTAAAATAATCGAAGTGATCAAATATTCGTTTAATCCACCAAGAAAGCCAAAGAGTGTCTGGATAGCTAAAACTGGGGCACAAAGTGGAACCACAATTCGCGCGAAAATATAGAAATGGTGCGCCCCGTCCATTTTTGCAGCATCGTCTAGCTCAGTCGGTATTGAATCGATATAGTTTTTTAGGAACCAAGTTCCGACTGAAAGAGCACCACCAGTAAATAGCAGAATCAGTCCAAGTCTTGTTCCTATACCAATTGCTGGTATTGCATCTCCGATACTAGACAAGGTTAAATACAAAGTAGTAAGCGAAAGTAAAGTTGGGAACATTCCCAGAAGCACAACAATCATTAATAAGTTTCTACGTCCATAGAATTTATAGCGGCTGATTGCATAAGCAGCTGAAGTTCCAACAAAAAGATTGAGAAGAGCTATCGCAATTGAGATTGATATGGCATTTCTCATCCAAATAAAGAAAGCCCCATCTTCGTATTCAAACAGCCTTGTGAAGTTATCGAAACTTAAAGATGAAGGAAAAATTCGGCTTGTACTCAATTGGCCATATTTATCGAGGGCTGCGGTTGCCATGAAAAATACTGGGAAAATTGCAAACAATGCAAAGAATCCACAAATTATGTGTCGCCACAGAATATGGAGGGTCCAGAATTTTATTTTTTTATGCATCGCTAATTGTCCAATTGCTTGGCTTGTTTAAAAGCTGATACTGAGATAATTGCGATAAACATGAAATTTATAATTGAGGCAGCGCTTGCCAAACCGTAATTATTTGATTCGCCGCCATAGAAAGCTAACTTATAGGTATAGGAAATCAGAATATCTGTCGCACCTGCTACTCCCGAAGTGTCTGAAAAAGTAGGTCCACCCTGAGTCAGTAAATAAATTATCGCAAATCCGCTAAAAGCACCTGAGAATGAAGTAACTAAGATTGGTGCGATAGATTTAAGGGTTAAAGGTAATTGAATAAATTTGAATATTTGCCTACTACTTGCGCCATCAATTTCTGCAGCCTGAATTATTTCTTTAGAAATTGATGAAATAGCCGCAGTTGTAATCAAAACCATGTATGGGAAGCTTGCCCAAACTTCAACCAATAAGACAATCCCTCTGGCGATCCATGGATCGCCCAACCAATCAATTGATGTTCCAAAAAGGGCATTTACTAGCCCGGATTTTTCCTGAAGCAACCCTTTCCATACAAGAATCATCAGCGTAAAAGGCGCGGCAAATGGAATTATGAAAAACGTCTGATAAAAACGCTTGGCCCTGAACTTTTCAAAATTCATGACCAAAGTTAAAAAGAAGCCAAGAAAGAAACTCAGTAGTAAAGAGATAACAGCATTAGCAACAGTCCAAGAAATTACTCTAACTAATGGTTTGCTGTAGCGAGGATCTTTGAAAAATGTCAAATAATTTGAGAAACCAATGAATTCCTGCCATCCAGGCGTTAGTACGGTGCCATCTGAACTAACCATATTTCCAGTCTTGTTTGGATGAAAAATCTTTCCAGTCTTAATTTCGGTTATTGCCCCTGCTGCTTCGTCGTAAGTGAGAGTTCTACCATAAACTTCGGCATAGTCAAGGTCTATAGGCTTTACGAAGGAATTTTCACCATACTTTGCTGACAAAGAATCTAGAGATTCAAATTCAATTTCGGATTTACTCAAAATTCTGTAACCCTGAAGGCGAATTAATAATCCAGATTTATCAAAAGTATAGTTGCTTGAAGGGACTGACCTTAATCCTAATTCGCTCCCTACGAATACTTCTTTATCTGCACCGATCAATACCATTATAGAAATATCACTCTTAGCTTTCTTAGCGATTTGCATTTTGAAAGGTGGGATACTTTTATCTGTAATAAATGAATTATCCAGAATTACTTGAATAGCATCTGATTTAGGAAGCATGTGGCCATTTGAGTGATTTGTCATTGAAACATATCCACTTAAAAGTGCAGGATAAGCGTGAAATAGAAGCAGAAAGAGAACTCCAGGTATCACATATTTCCAAGCGACTATCCGTTTGATTAAGTAGATATAATTTAAAACAACAAGTGAAACGGTAGTTGCAAAAGTGAATGCCCAATTTCGCTGACCGGCGAAAGCACCGGCAGCAAAAATACCGGAGAAATTCATCAAACTGATTAGCAATATCTTGGTAAAGCTGCCAAGAGAGCTTCTCAACATTTTTGCCTTTTAGAATTAAATCTGTAAGGTAGAAATTGATGTGGGCAAGTGGAACTCCTCATTTAGATTGGTTCAACTTCTCAAGCTAAATCAGCTGTTTAGAGCGAGAGTCAAATCTTTGGCAGCTTTGCTAAAGATTTCAGAGAAGGATCCTTTGTCATTTCCCCAGTTTTCCCAAGCGCCATTCCAATAGGACCAAACTTTTTGCATCTGAGGAACATTTGGCATTGGGAAGCCGTTTATCCCCACTTTTCCAAATTTACTTCCTATCGAATTAGGATCTTGGGCTGCAGCTGCTTCTAGGTTTACTGGAAAACTATTTTGAGCTTTGGCAATTGCTGATGAAAAATCGGATTTGCTCACGACATTCTTCAGATAGTCGCGGGCAACCAACTTACTCTTAGCAAAGTTGCTCATAATTGCCGCCTGAACGCCGGTTAAGACTCGAGCTGGTCTACCTTGCAGATTTGGAATTCCACTAATCTCATACTTGAAAGGACTTGTGCTTAATGCGGGAACGTTCCATGATCCAACCAACATATAGGGTGCTTTCCCATCGAAGAATGCGGTGTTTCCCCATAGCTTTGAAAAATCCATAAATTTCTCCTGCTTGAACCGTTCAAATACTGCTGCGTTCTTTGCCAGTTGAGCAGAATAGATGCCAGTAACTTTTGGATCAATCTTTCCGTTGAGTGAAGTCTTGAACACGTAGCCACCTAGTGCATCAAAAATCGGATATACGCCATAGCCATTTGCATCGGTTACTAACCCAACTGTTGCTTTACCGGCTACTATCAGAGCTCTTGACTTCTCTTCCATCTCACTGAAAGTCAACGGGGAAGATTTTGCCAGTGTAAGGTTTGTGGCAAGTGCCAAATTCTGAACGGTTAATGGAACTGCATAAATTTGCGAATTAAAAGACACAGCTGTTACCGCGGACTTTGCAACCATTTTTGGATCAAAAATATTTGACGAAAGCGGAGAAATAGCTCCTGTAATAGCAAGACCAGCGATCGAATCGTGTCCCAAAATAATAATATCTGGACCTTTTCCTGCTGGCCCAATAGTTGCTAAATCTCCGCCCAGTCCGAAGCCGTTTTTACCTACTACTTCAACAGTTATTCCGCGATCTTTCGCCCAATTTGCAGATAACGATTTGATGGCAGAAACGTTTGCCTGCTCAGTCCAAATAGTTAAAATCTTTGGCGTTGCAGCTCTAGCTGAGTTTGGGAGAAATGTGAGTGCTATAAGAATAGTCAGTACTAGAAAAAACGTCTTATTTTTTATTGTTAACACTTTCTCTCTCCTCTTTATTAGTGGAATTTTTGCGACACGTGTCGAATTAGTGCTAAGATTATCCCTAGTCACATAAATTGTCAACTATTTTTCATGCTTCTGAAAGGGGTCTCGATTGGCTACTAGAGCTGATGTTGCCCGACTGGCAGGTGTTCCTCCAAGTTCCGTTTCTTACGTCATCAGCAATAAACGGAAAGTTAGCCAGGAAACTCGACAAAAAGTACTGGCGGCCATCAAGGAATTGAATTACCACCCCAACTATATGGCCGGCGCACTTTCTACTGGACAATCCAAAATGATTGCAGTCTCATCAGCTACTAATTCTATAAATGATTTGCAAATTTATAGCGAATATTTGAACGGCATTATTGAGGCTGCCTCTAAGCAGGACTTTCTAACGCTAATTGTGCCTCATCAATTGACATTTGAATCAGGTAGATTTGAAACACTTCTGGATTCTGGAATTATGGCCGGTTTCATTGTTTTATGTGAGCCAAAATTAAACTCTCTTAGTTCAAAGCTAAAGTTACGGGATTACCCACATGTTTCTGTAGAACATAACCCTAAACGAAAATCATTTAATGGGATAACTGTTGATTACGAAGGCGCTGCATTATCTGCGATAGAAATTCTTAAATCTCATGGTCACAAGAAGGTAGCACTTATATATTCTGATGAAATTTCTAATACATTTCTATCAAAAGTGAAAAAGTTGAAGATCAATATTTCACTATTTCAAATTGAAAATTATTTGTTAGCCGGACGCAATTTAGCTGAGACATTTATTGAAGAAAATGTAGATTCGACTGCGGTCATTTGCCTGAGTTCGCAGGCTAGTTTTGGGTTTCGGGAACATTGGGACTTCATCTTCGGCAATCTAACAACAGAGACACTTTCCTACATCACTGTGGGTTCGTCTGAAGAAGTGCCCTCACGTTCGATGACTCAGATCAATCGAATGTCATTCGACTTCAAGGCAATTGGTTCTCAGGCTTTCGAGAAACTAGTCTCGAGTTTACGTGAGCCTGATGAAGGACCCGATAATACTCTTTGGAGAGCGACTTACTTTGAAGGTTCAACGGTAAGTAATCCTAGAGCTGGCCCCTTATCCAATTATCACCACATCGAAGGCAACTACCCCTCATAGGCAACTGATGTGTTTGCCGTTGTGTCTCTAGTTTGATTCTTCGGAGCACTTAGGGTTATTTGAGTTCTCTTGATTTCTGACGGAAGCTGTAATAATCTTTCGGTAAGTATTCGACACCTGTCGAATATATCTCTTCACTTGTCGTTATGAAAGGATTGACCATGAATACTTCTGACAGATTGAAATCCAGGTCATCTGGTTTCAAAAGCAAACTGCAACTTAGCTTAATAATGATTGTTATTGCTTCACTATTTCAACCGGCAGCGAGTGCAATTTCTCCCTCGACAATTAAGATCACTGTTCATTACCAGAGAACTGCTTCGGACTATACCGACTGGGACCTTTGGATGTGGCGCAATCCATGGAATGGCGATGACCCTAATGTTGATTCAAAAGGTGTTAAGTTCACAGATGAAGATAAATTTGGAAAAATCGCCGTAGTCTCTGTTAACGGCTTAGATAAGTACACAAGTATAGCATTTATTGTTCGCCGCGGTGGAGATGGATGGCTAGAAAAAGACATCAAAGAAGATCGCTTTATTGAGAAATTTGCTAGCGATGGAACTGCAGAAATTTGGCTGATTCAAGGTGACCCTACGGTTTATTATCAGGATCCTGCAGTGGCAAAAGCTGAAGCCGAAAAGGCAGCATTGGCTAAAGCAGCGGCGGATAAAGCAGCGGCGGATAAAGTAGCGG
>RFRA01000150.1 GCA_009924725.1 Actinomycetota bacterium | reverse complement strand
GCAATATTTTATTACTTGGTCCAACTGGTTGCGGTAAGACTTTAATGGCGCAAACTTTAGCTCGCATGCTTAATGTGCCATTTGCTATTGCCGATGCGACTGCTCTAACTGAAGCAGGTTACGTGGGCGAAGATGTTGAAAACATTTTGCTTAAGCTTTTACAAGCAGCTGATTATGATGTTAAGAAAGCTGAAACCGGAATCATCTACATCGATGAAATCGATAAGGTTGCTCGCAAGTCTGAGAACCCTTCAATCACTCGAGATGTATCAGGTGAAGGTGTTCAGCAAGCGCTACTAAAGATTCTCGAAGGCACAGTGGCTTCGGTTCCACCACAAGGTGGTCGTAAGCACCCACATCAAGAATTTATTCAAATTGATACCACAAACGTTTTATTCATTGTGGGTGGCGCATTCGCTGGTCTCGATAAGATCATTGAAGCTCGTGCCGGAAAAGCTGGCGTGGGTTTTAATGCGACGCTACAAACTGCTGAAGATAAGAACCGTAAAGATATCTTCGCCGATGTCATGCCCGAAGATCTGCTCAAGTTCGGCATGATCCCAGAATTCATTGGTCGCTTACCGGTACTAACTAGCGTTGAGAATCTTGATAAAGAAGCGCTAATGCAGATTCTGACCGAACCAAAGAATGCTCTCGTAAAGCAATATGCTAAGTTATTTGAACTTGATTCAGTCGAACTTGAATTCACTCCTGAATCCCTTGATGCCATCGCTGATTTAGCGCTACTTCGTGGCACTGGTGCTCGTGGCCTTCGCGCGATCATGGAAAGTGTGCTGTTAGCGGTTATGTACGAAGTTCCTAGCCGTAGCGATATTGCCAAAGTAGTTGTTACTGCTGAATCAATCACCGACGGCGCTACCCCGACATTTGTGCAGCGCACGGGAGATATTCCAAAGCGGGCCGCTAGAGGCGAAAAGCGTGCAGAAGAGAAGAGCGCATAAGATTGTCGTATGAACGGCAAACTTTGTAAGAGGCTTATTTCTCTAGCGGTTGTACTTTCACTAATCGTTCCTGCCACTGTTCAAATAGCAAGAGCAGATGAAGATGAAACTGATGTAGCTACCACCGATATTGTTTTCGGTGCTGCTTACCCAATGACTGGTGTTTCGTCACCAGGTATGAGTAGTTACTACAAAGGAATCCAGGCTTACTTCTCATATGTAAATGAAAATGGTGGCATTTACGGAAAGAAGATTAAGTTATTAGAGAGAGATTCTCAGGGAGTTGCCGGACTAACAATTTCTGTCTCAAACTCCTTACTACTTAAAGATAACGTCTTTGGTTTTCTCTCAAGCGCTCCATCTTGTGCGAGCCATAGAGCTTTCCTTTCAGCTATGTCCTTAGCCGCTAGAGGAGTTCCAAACATTTTAAGTGATTGTACTTTAACTTCCACTATTTCAAGTGAAGAAGACCCAGCTACAAATTCCTTATCCACTACCACTTTCAATAAGCTAGACAACGATGCCGAAAATTTAATTTTAAAGAGCTACATAGATTCGAATTTTGGCGAAAAAAGAATAGCTTTAATTTATCAAGATGATGACTCTGGGGTTTCTGCTACCAAGGTTTTCAAATCTGACAAGATAATTTGTAAGAAAGCTTTTGCTCCTGGCAGTGAAGCAATAATGGCGCCAAACTGTAATTCAGCTTCCACCCCACTTCGAAATGGTGACTTAGTTATTTATAACGGTAGTGCGGCTGGCCTAATGCAAGTTATAACCAGTTATGCGTTGCAAAACTTAACGCTAAGTTATTTTGCAAATTACGATGCATACAACCCAAAAGCTTTCGCCGCCTACGGTAGATCAAATGTCACATCACTAGCTGAGATATATACCGTTAGCCATAATTCACTTGTATCAGATCAAAGTAACGAGGCAGTTGCTACATTTTCTGCGATTGCTAGAAAATACGCACAATCTAATGAGATTAATCAACGTTTTCTCAATGGCATGAACTCGGCCTATTTGGTCGCTAATGTGGTTGCCGCAGTAGGTCCAGACTTAACCAGAGTTCGGTTTCAAAAAGCTTTGCTGCAGTTCGGAAATCAATTCGATGTTTTGGGATTATCGGATCGATCAAGCCTGGTTAGCTCACCATTAACGCCGACTGGCGGAGGACTCCAACACCGACTCCAACACCGACTCCAACACCGACTCCAACACCGACTCCAACACCGACTCCAACACCGACTCCAACACCGACTCCAACACCGACTCCAACACCTAAGCAATCGCCATCTGTCACTCCTAATCCAGTAGTAGAAATTGATGGTGAGGATGAAGAACCTTTTGGAAAGATCACTGTAAAGAAAGATAAAACGAAGTACACAATTTCAATCATTAGCAATTTGCCTAACGAACCACTTCAAGTCCGTGCCACTAAAAAAGGACAAAAGGCAATTATTTATAAAGTAACTACAAATGATGATGGTGCTGCTAAATTCACAACAACCCGCGCACTTGGCGGATATCAACTGGTCTTATTGCTTGATGGTGAGATTTTGAGTTCGGTAAAGGCAGGTTAGACTGCTCCCCATGAGCCAGCGCGGAAAAGAATTAGCTTCAACCTTTTCGCCTGCCGATATTGAGGCACCGTTATACGAAAAATGGATTGCTGCGGGCTATTTCACCGCTTATGCCAATTCAACTAAAGAGCCATTTTCGATTGTTCTGCCGCCACCAAATGTCACTGG